>JBFJVP010000354.1:0-3562 GCA_041624075.1 Thermoplasmatota archaeon
GAGCGCGCCCGCAAGGCCGGGCTGACCCAGGGGCGCCGCCTCGACGCCTTGGCGGGCGCCAGTTTGCTCATTGCATGCCGGATGCTGCACTTGGCGCGCACGGAGGAGGAAGTCGCTGCCGCCGCCAGAGCGCCGTGGAGCGAAATCCAGGCGGCGTACAAGGCCCTCGTGGGGGGCTTGCACCTTCCCGTGCCAGCCATGACGGCCCATGAATACCTGGGCCAGTTGGCCTCGGCGTTAGAGGTGCCGCCCCAGGTCGAAGCCAACGCTCGCCGCATCCTGCAGACCGTTTGCGGCACACGGGCAGCGGCGGGAAAGAACCCGTTGGGTTGGGCGGGCGCGGCGCTGATTCTCGCCGCACAGGAGCACGGCCTGAAGTTGTCCGTCAACCGTGTGGCCAAGACCGCTGGGGTCAGCGGCTCAACGGTTGCGGCCAGGGTGGACGATTTGGGCGGCCATCGATGCTAACGCACGGTGATCAAGGCGGCCATCCCCGCGGCCAGGTGCTCACTGATGTGGCAGTGGATCATCCATGCGCCGGGGTTGTCCAATTCGATGAGCAGCGTGACGGTTTGGGGGCCGGGGCCGCCCACGAGCACGGTGTCCTGCCAGACCAGGTGGGTTTCGGGCACGCCGTCGCGGCTTTCGACCAGGAAGCGTTGACCATGCAGGTGGATGGGGTGAGCCATGGCGGTGGTTGCCTCGCCCTCCTGATTGGTGTCGCCGGCGTGGATGGTGAGCCGGACCGTCTCGCCCAGCTTGAAGTCATAGGCGGGCCCGAGGCGTTGGCTGTCCAGATCGACGATGCTCCAAACGATGTCGTTGCTCGAGGGGAAGGGCCCCGACGCGCTGGCGTTGGCGCCAAGCAACTGGAAGCCCCAGTTCAGGTGAGCCACCGGTTCGGCCTCTGCCTGCCACCCGGCACGGTTCTCTGCGCGGGCCCGTTCATGCGGGCCAGTCGGCGCCACCCAATCCAGTGGAAGGGGCAGGCCCGAGGCGTGAATCAGATCGCCTAATGCCGCATCGCGCACCGAACCAGCCAGCAGGGGCATGACGTCGATGATGGCTCGTTCGCCCGGCGCCAAGACCAGGTGTCGTAGGGGGGCCGGCGCTTCCAGGTAGGCGCCGTCGCGACCCACCAGTTGCACAGTGAGGCCGGGGAAGTCCAATTCGAACACGCGGGCGTTGCTTGCCACCGCCAGGGCCAGGCGTTGCGGGCCGGGATCCAACTGGATGCTTGGGCCGCCGTTGACCAGCGGCACGTTGCCGATGCGGCCGTGCATGGCGTACGTGGCAACTCCCTCATACAAGTGGGGCACCGACGCGTTCTCCAACAGCATGTCGTCCAGCAGCACCGGGACCGGTACGAGGCCATCGGATGGGTCGTGCACGACGACCATGCCGCTGAGTCCCAGTTCCTTCTGCTCCGCTTCGTTGGCGTGGGGGTGGTACCAGAAGACTCCCTCGTCGTGGAACGTCCATGTGTACGTGTCCCGGCCGCCAGGGGCCGTAAGCGGGGAGCCCAGGTGTGCGACGCCGTCGTCGCCCGGTGGCACGCGCAGCCCGTGGCCATGCAAGGTGGTATCCTGATCCAACTGGTTGACCAGTTCAACCGTGATCGTTGCACCAAGGGGTGCCACCATCGTGGGCCCTGGAACCATGCCGTTGTACGCCATCATGCGCACCGGCCCCGGCCCCGGGTTGTGCACGACAAAGGACGCCGTGAGAACCACATGGTCCCCATCCGCCACCGACACAAGCTCCGTGGGGCGGCTCTGGGGCAGCCCGTCAAGGCTTCGGTCCCGCGCAACCAGCGGTTGGGGGCCAGCCAGTTCGTCCCCGGGCGTAGGCGCCAGGCATCCCGCCAGTACGAGGCCAAGCAGGCCCGCCAGCGCCACCAGCGCCGGCGCCATCAGGGTGCGGGAGCGCATCAGGCGTCCACCGGACCGCTTTCCACGGGCAAGCCGTCGCCGTGCCAGGCCAGGATGCCGCCAGCCAGGTTGCTCACATCCAAGCCGTTGGCTGCCAGGAACCGGGCCACGGTCTGGCTGCGGTTGCCGCTGCGGCACTGGATCACCAGGTGCCGGTCCCGGGGCAACTCCTCCCAGCGCTCGCCGAACTGACTCATGGGCACCAGCAGGGCTCCGGGAATGCGGGCTTCAGTGAACTCGAAGGGCTCGCGAACATCCACCATCAACGCCCCTTCCGCTACGCGCCGCTGGGCCTCACGGGCCTCGATTTGGGGTATGCCGTCCAGTTCCACGGATGCCGCCGAGGTGGCCACCTTTGTGAAGGCTTCGCGCCGGCAAGAGGTTCATGAGGGCCCGAACGGGTCAGGCAGACGCCTGAAGGATCGCTGCGCGCAGTGGGAGCCGTGACCCAAACTCCAACCGATGCCCTCTCCCAACAGCGCCTCTTTTACCTTCTGGCCGCCGGCACCGTGATGGTGTTCGCCTTCCTTGTTGCCATGGTCTGGGCCTTCACGGGCTCGCCCGACACGCCGTTCTCCATCCTGCAGCCCATCTGGTACTCGTTCACCGTCGTCACTGCCGGATTCATCCTGGCCATCAACATCCCGTTCTTTGGCCGCTGGGTGCAAGCCAAGAGCGGCTGAGCCCGAACGAACGACCAGCTCCGTCCGCCAACGTCGAGGCTAGGCAACGCCCCACACGTGAAGCGAACCCTGGTCGACCTTCCAGTCCTCGACTCCGGCCCCGGGCGCCGCGCGCAGCCGCTCACTGGCCACATCAACGAAGCCGGCAGCTTCGAGCGCCTCGCGCCACCCAGCCTCCGACAGGAGCGTCATGGGGACCCCTACGTCCTCCGGCCACGAATGACTGGCTTCGTTCTCCCCGTAGTAGTCGATGATCATGTGAAGCGCCCCGCCGGAGCGAACCACGCGGCGAATTTCACGCAGCACCGCCGGCACATCCGGTGCATAGTACAGGGCCTCCATGCTCCACGCCACATCGAAGGCGTGGTCGGCAAAGGGCAAGTCGGCAAAATCGGCCCTCTCGTAGCGCTCCCTTTGGCCCGCCCGCGCCTGGGCCCGATCCACCATCTCTTTGGACAAGTCCACGCCAACCGCATGCGCTCCCCGCGCAGCCGCAAACCGGCTGGCCCAGCCGTTGCCACAGCCGAGATCCAGGAATTGAACCCCGATACCGACCGGAAGCGATGCCAAGAGCGGAGCGGCCGTCTGGCCGTGCCCCCGCTCCATGCCCTCACCGCGACCGCGGCGGGCCCAGTCGTCAAACAACTTGTCTACCTTGGAAGCGTCCTCGGGGCTCACTGAAGCTGGCCAGTCGGTCGTGATACTTGAGGGCACAGGCGCATCAGACGTTCATAGCCAGCCGCAGCCGGCGCCTGCGACCCGAACCTCACGACACCGCAACCGGGCCGGAGCAACGCCTATAAATGGGGCCTCTGTGGCCGCGCCCCTCAAGGTGAACGAATGGCCCGCACTCCAGCAAAGGTCTACCGAAGGATCACGCAATACGCGTACACCCGCCGCGAGTACATGGGCGGTGTCCCGGGCCTCCGCATTCTCCAGTTCGAGTCC
>JBFJVP010000355.1:0-3524 GCA_041624075.1 Thermoplasmatota archaeon
CGGCCGCACCGAGGTCGTTGGCGGTGTTCTGGAGCAGGTCCCGCAGACCCTGGTTGGTGAGGCTGGGGTTGACGGTGAGCGCCAGCGCAGCCACGCCGGACACGATGGGCGTGGCCATGCTGGTGCCGTCCAGGTAGACGTAGTCGGCGTCGTTGCGGTTGTAGGCGGCCGCGATCTGAACGCCGGGGGCGCTGATGTCGATCTCGGCGCCGTAGTTGCTGAAGCTGGCGCGGTTGCGGTTCTGGTCGTAGGCGCCCACGGCAAACGCGTTGCTGTACTTGGCGGGGTAGCCGATGGGGCCGTTGTCGTTGCCGGTGGCTGCCACCACGAGGGCGCCGGCGTTCCAGGCGTAATTGATGGCGTTGAGCAGGGTGCTGGAGCCGGTGGGGGCGCCGAGGCTCATGGAGATGATGTCCGAGCCTTGGTCGGTGGCGTACGTGACGCCGTTGGCAATCTGGGAGTGGGTGCCGGAGCCCTGGGCGTTGAGCACGCGCACGGGCAGGATCTGGGCCTGGGCGACACCGGCGACGCCGAGGCCGTTGTTGGTCAGGCCGGCGGCGGTGGAGGTTACGTGGGTGCCGTGGCCGTTGGCGTCGTTGGGGTCGTTGTCGTTGTACACCCAGTCGTAGCCTTGCAGGTAGTTGCCGATGTCTTCGTGGGTCTTGCGCAATCCGGAGTCAAGGATCGCCAACTTGACAGTCGTGCTGCCTAGGGTGGTGTCCCAGGCCGCCTCGATGCCGACATCCTTGATGCCCCACTGGCAGCAAGAGTAGTAGACCTCGCTGGGCACGAAACTGGCCTGGAAGTCCATGCTGTCGGGGTGCACGTAGGCGACGTTGTCGTCGTCGCTTAGCTTGGCAGCAAATCCGACGGGGTCCTGGACGTCCACGACCAGGAAGTCGATGGCGTGGTTCAGGGACACGACCCGTTCGCCGTGGAACAGGCCACCCGGTTGATAATCGCGGGCCAGCAGCTTGAGGCCTACCACATGCGCGCCGGGCGCACCAACATGGAATTCGGGGCCTTCGGGCAGGTCGATGGAGGCCGGTACGGCGGACAAGTCCGCCGCCAGGGGCAGGGAGCCCGTGTCGGGGAGGGCCACGGCCGAAGCCGCAACCAGACTGGCAAGAATCAGCAAGGTTTGAGGTGTTTTCATGCAACCACCGGTTCGCAGGGAACCGGGGCGGACGGCTCGGTCGATAGCTTAGACCTTTGCTGCCTGCACCCATGCTAATGCGTTGCACACATTCGATCGTTCTTCCTGTTGAAAGCCGATTTGATACTGGCTCGGCCCGTGAACGCCAAATCGTGCAAGCCATTGGTTGCACCTTGGGCGTCGGCTCGCACGATCGCCGGCGCGGGCAGGCGCGGGCCGTCAGCGAACAGCTGTGGCGGAAAGATTCCATTCCAATGAGGTTGCCCGCACGGCCCCGGGCTCCTCCACCAGGCGCGGCGCAATGTCCCAGTAGCCGGTCACCCGGTCCGGGTCCAGCCAGGCCAGCACCTGGTCCTCGTGCTCCCACCAGTCGGGAATGACCTCGGTCTCAAACAGTGCACGGCCCGGCTCACGCGTGGTCGGCGTGGCGTTGAAGAAGTACGGCGTGCCCGCCGGACTAAAACGGATCCCAAAGTCCGGTTGCGCCGTGGGCGGCTCCCAGGTCAGTTCGAACACCACGCGGGAGGTACCCGCCGGGACCGGCTGGCCCAGGGGGCCAAAGGCAGGGTAGCTGCTGCCGACTCCTGGGTCGTTGTGGCCGGGCTCGTCCACGTAGGCGACGGTCATTTCGCCACTTCGCTCAAGAAACACGCGCTGCGAGTTGCCACCCCAGAGGGCATCGATCGCCTCGGGCGTCCACGCATGGGGCTCCGGGGCCGGCCCTGGTGCCGCCTGGAATTGGCCCACGAACGGACTGCTGTCATACAGGTCCCAGTCGCTGTTCTCGTAGAGCCGGTGGTCGTGGTGGGGCTGCAAACGAATCCACAAGCCCGGAGGAGCGCCGTCAGCCAGCGCAGGCAGGCGGTGGATGAACTGCTGCGTTCCATGCAGATGCTCTGCAACCTCCCCGCCCAGCACTTCGGCAAACAGAACCAGCTGCGCCGCCACCGGAACGTCCCCCCAATGCATGCGCGCCGTCAGGGTCCAGTCGCCAGCCTCCGGGTCGGGCACGATTAGCAGGTTCAGGTCGTCCTCCGGGCCTTCGGCCTCAAAGACATCACCAGAGGGACTTGCCAACTGCAAGGAGACGCTGTAGTCATTCTGGCAGGAATCAACGGGCCCGCATGCCGCCGCCTCAATCATCCCCTCTCCATGGGCCCTCGCAAACACCGCCGAGGCGCCCTCTTCGACCGGTATGGAAACCTCAAAGGGCTCGTTGACGCGGGCCGCAAAGCGCACCTCGCCGGACTCCCACAGCAGCAAGTCCTCCTCAGCCCCAGTCACTTGAACGGCGTACAAGTCGGCATCCGGCCACCGGGGCCCAACGGCGAAATCCCATGCGACGGTACGATTGTCCTCCTGCACAGGCGTCCACTGGGCGCGCCAGAACTCCGTCAACCCGTAATGGCAGTCGCCGCAGAAGCGGTTCGTGAACGAGTACGTCCCATTGACGTGCCATTCCACCTGGCGCACGCTGTCATCTGGCCCCTTGGCCTCGGGCCAGGCCCACAAGGCTATCACGGCGACAGCCACAACAGCCACTGTCACCACCACAGCACCCTTCACAAGCCCCCGGACTCATACGCCGCCAAGGCCTTTTCGTGCCGCCAGCACGCTTATTCCCTTGCTTGGCTTCGCCTGAATCATATGCGCGCTCTGAGCATCGCGGCTGTGCTACTGTTCATCTTCGTGGGCATGGGGCCCGCATCAGTGGATGCCAACAACCCCATCCGACCTGGGGATCTAATCAACGGCGTCTGCACCATGGCTTTCATCTTCGACGGCCAAGAACACCTGAGCGGCAAGGTCTACGCCATCAGCGCCGCCCACTGCTTCAGCCGCGTGGGCCAGAGCGTTTCAACCGGCGGCCACCCCAACTTTGGCACCGTCGTCTACATGGGCAACGACGCCAACACGCGCACGGACTTCGCCCTCATTGAGATCAAGTCCAGTGCGCACGGCTCGGTCGTCGCATCCGTCAGCGGACACCCGCAATACCCCACGGGTGTCACTTCGTTCCTGGAAACCCGCACCGGTGACCTGCTGCAGTTCTCCGGATGGGGAACGTCATTCTCCTTCACGCCCCTGACCCGTGAGAACCGCGTGGGCGTGCTGACCACGGACAACGTGAACGAATTCTACCTCGCTGGCCCCCTGGATTTCGGCGACTCCGGCGGCCCGATCGTCCACATCGCCACGGGCAAGGCGCTGGGCATCGAGAGCCGCGTGGGCGTGCCCTTCGGGTCAGACACCGGCCCCACCATTGAGGGCATCCTCAATCGGCTGGACGCTGCCGGGTACCCCTTGGTCATCCGGACTGCCTGAGCGAGCAATCCCCCTCGCCTGGCGTGGTCGCCGGAGCTGAGTC
>JBFJVP010000356.1:0-3522 GCA_041624075.1 Thermoplasmatota archaeon
CTTCACGACACCACTGGCGAGTAGGACGCCGTAGGCGCCGAGTTCGATGGCTTTGGCGACGTCCTTGCCGGTCTTGACGCCGGCGCCGCACAGGGCGAGCGTGTTGGGGGATAGTCGGCGAACGGCGGCTGCGGCGTCGCTGACGATGGCGGGGTCGGCGCTGGTGACGCTGATGTCGCCGCCGATCAGTTGCGGCGGTTCGACGGCGAGGTAGGTTGGTTTGAGTGGCGACAGGGCTTCGGTTTCAGCCATGGAGTCTGCGCAGAGGCATGTCCACAAGTCGGCGTCGTGCAGGCGGGTGACGGTGGCGGCGACTTGGTCGTGGGGGATCTTGTGTTCGGCGTGGTTTAGCAGGGATCCAACGGCGCCGGCGGCGCGGGCTCCCTCGACGGTGACCCAGCCGGTTCCGGCACCGGGCTTGAGGGCGTCGGTGTGCTGGGCGAAGACGGCCACGCGAGTGAAGTGGTCGTGGCGGCCCAGGGTTGCCAGTTCGACGGTGGGCGGGGCGAGGCCAATGATGGTTCCTGCGTCCTTGGCGGCGTCGTGGCACGCTTCGGCCAGGTCATGGATGCCGGGCCCCTCGACTTGAGGGTACACCTTGGCGTTGACGATGATGCGGGGCATTTCTTCCATGGCAGCGGCGCAAGCGGCCACGCCGTTTAAGAATGGGCAATGGCCGCGTTGGCGCCCAGGCACGGGTCCTCTTCGGGTGTTGCGGCGAACGCCTGGTTGTGGGCCATCGCCTGCACCATCATGTTCATGGCGGCAGCGGGTCCACGGGTGTTCGTGCAGCCCACAGCAGCGACAGGAAGACGCCGGTGGGCACAGGTTGGCTTCGCCGTGGTGATGGTTGGGGTCTTGGTCGCTGCTGGCTGCGCGGCGCCGCCCCGAGACGGGCAACGGGACGACGAAGCGGACGACATGGTCATGGAGGCGACATACGACGACGCGGGGCGGCTGGTCAGCACGACGTCGCGGCCGCGCGACGACCACGTCGGACTCAGCAGTGAATTCGCTCCTCGTTTGCCGGCGCTTGCTCCAAGGGAGGACGGATCGAGCCGGAGCCTGGCGCGAGTGGTGGATCGCGCCGGCGTGGCATCGGATTTCATCGACTCGGAGTTGATCCTGTTCGGGGGATCTGGGGAGTTGAAGCGTTTCCAGGAACGCTATGGGGCGCGCCTGGTGTACAGTTCGCTCGCCAGCTCGGCGGCGCCTGCTGGCACGCCGTACCATGTGTTGTTCATTCCAGATGTTGGCGATGAGGTGCTGGTCCATGCAACGGATGCGCCCTGGGAGGCGGGTGGGCCGGCCGCCGACCTTTTGCTGAGCCAACTCAAGCGCCTGAACGGTGCGGGCGCCGCGCCAGATCACAACGAATGGATCATCATCGAGTCAACCACCGTGGGAGACGAGATCATGGTGTTGCTGCGGCCCGCTCCCGGCGCCGCTCCGGCTCCCGAGGACGACATCATGGTGCTGCTGAGACCTGGCACTGGCCAGAGCGATCTGGATTTCATCCTGGAGCGCGCCCGGACGGAACCGATGGAGATTGTTCCTATGACGGCGGCAGGCGACGAGATCATGGTTCTTCTTCGCCCGGCGCCTGGCGCCTCGCCAACCGCGACGCCCGGTTATGAACTGACAATCCTGTTGCGGCCGGGCTTCGAGCGGCCAGATGACCTCGCGCGCCTCGTGGCGGCCGCCCGCTCGGCGGCGCCCAATCCCGATGCTCGGCCCGGTGGCGCTGAGCCCGAGGTTCACTTGCGCTTTTCGAGCGACGCGGGGTTGGCGCTGATGGCGTTGTACGCGGACGCCGCCGTGCAGGGATTCGCCGTGTCCCCCAACTGGGTAGGAGAGCCGGCTCTCAATCACCTCCAGGCGCCCCAGCAAACGTTCCTGGATGGCAAGAGCCTGGAGTTCCCAAGTGGGAGCGGACAGGGTTACATGCAGGACGCCTCGAAGTGGTACTACATGCGCGATGGAAGCACCGCCGACATCGGGGTTTTCCCGGCATGGCAGGCGTTGGAGCGCACCGACCGGTTGGCGAACAAGGTGCCGGTGGCCTTGGTGGACAAGGATTTCTTCCCCGACGAGGATTACCCACTCCACCTGGGGTGGCCACTGATCAACGACGTTAACCCACTCAACGGCGGCGATCCGGCTGACGGCCGCCACGGCGACTTGGTGGTCAAGGTTGGCTTTGGCGTGGCCGACAACGGCTTCGGCGTCGCCGGGCCGGGGGGGCCTGTCTCCGAGTTGCTTCTGGTGCACATGGATTACAGCCTGGACCAGACCCTGCAGGCGCTGGACGCCGCGGTGCAGCACGGCATCAAGATCGTCAGCATGAGTTACGGGTGGTATGTGACGGGTGTCTTGTCGGAGAAGTTCGCGTGGCATCAAGAGGTCAAGGGTGTGGCGGGTAAGATGCAGGAGTACCGCGACGCCGGCCTGCTTTTGTTTGCTGCCGCCCACAATCACAACCGCAACCTGGATCAATTTGCATGCGGCATCGCCCTCTCCTGGACCATTTGCCAGGAGCAATTGCACATGGTGCCCTGTGAATTTGAGGCGGTAGTGTGCGTCGGCGGCCTGGCGTTTAACAGCAAGAACCGCTACTTTGAGGACAGCGAGTCCGGGTCCAACCTGGCCCTGCCCTGGGTCCCTGCTTGGGGGCAGGCTTTGCCGCAGGACGCGTTGGTGATCAACAGCCTCCCGGGCACGGTCGACATCTTTGCGCCGTGGCCCATTTACTGGGCCGTGCCGGGAGCCAGTTCGGCGGGTACCGGTGGAGGCACCAGTGCCGCAACCCCGTTTGCCGCAGGCGTGGCGGCACTCATCTGGGCGGCCGATCCGGACCTGGGCCCTGGCGGCGTTGAAGCCATCCTGCGGCAAACCGCTCACGCCAGCGGTGACCCCTTCGTCCCCCGCACCGTCAACGCCTTCGGCGCCATCCAGTCCATGCTGTGCCCCAACGAGCCGGACATCTACATCACGAGCCCCAGCCAGGGCGCCCTCTACGCGTTGGGCCAAAGCGTGCCCTTCGCCGTCGGCGGCACCGCCGCCGAACCGGTGTCCGTGCAATGGTTCGGTAGCCTTGCCGGTGACTTGTCGAGCCAGCACAGCTTTTCACGCAGCAACTTGCAGGCCGGCGCCCACGAGGTGCAGATCGTCGCCCATGACGCGTGTGGCACCCGCGTGGAGGACATCACGCACTTCACGGTCAGCTCGCAGCCGACCGTGACCATCACGAGCCCATCGGATGGCGGGAGCCATGACCCAAGTCAAACCCTCACACTGGGAGCTAGCGAGCCCCCGACTGGCAACCCGTGCTCGGGGCTGCCCCGCCTGGCGTGGGCGTGGACCAGCAGCCTGCAAGGGGAGTTGGCCCGCGGGTTGACGGCCCAGGTCACCCTCCAGCCAGGCGTGCACCGCGTTACGCTGAGTGCCAGCAGTGGCGACTGCCAGGTGTCCCAGAGCATCACCATCACAGTGCAAGCCGCCAATGCAGCGCCCACCGCCACC
>JBFJVP010000357.1:0-3507 GCA_041624075.1 Thermoplasmatota archaeon
CGCTGTCCGGATCGTAGAACCTCAGCGGCGCGGCGGCCCACTCGCCGGCGTAGTCGACCCCGATGCGAGGGGACACGCCCAATTCGTCGGGCCGTGGGCCGTCCTCAATGGAGAGTTCGGGGGTCTGGAGCAAGTCGAGGCCGTTGTGCTCTTGGACCGTGATGCCCAGGGCCTTGGTGAGCCGTGCGGGGCCATCGGTTCGCCCCGCGAGCCCGTCGAGGGGTTCGGCGGCGCGGATCAGGACCGCTTCGCCGGAGCCCTCCGGCCCGGTGACGACGTTGAGCATGTGATGCATGCCGTAGATGAGGTAGACGTACGCGTGGCCGGCCGGGCCAAACATCGTACTGGTGCGCGGCGTTCGGCCAACGCGTGCGTGGCATGCCAAGTCGTGTTCACCGACGTAGGCCTCTGTTTCGACGATCCGAAGGCGCCGATGCCCCACGTCCAGGCGGCAGCCCACCAAGTCGCGGGCCACGGACTCGGCGTCGCGGGCAAACCATGGGCGCGGCAAACCGGTCACGGCCGAACCCAGGGACGCAGCGTTCTTCACGTTGGCGTCAAAGCCCTTGCGGGATCTGGCCCCCGCGTGCATCCCGCAGGGCCTCCAGGACGGCGGCGTCTTCTGCTGGAGCGCCGGGGCCATACGGCAACAGGATCGTGCCCTGGGCAGCGCAGCGCGGGCACACAATGGCTGCCACCACGGCTTCTTCGCTGGGATCGCTGGTTCCCTCCAATCGGTGTAGGCCCTGCACGGCTACGCGGCGAGCCAGGCTTTCCCCGCGGCAAGCATGGCACAGGACGCGGCCGCCATCCCTGGTCCCGAATTGACCCGTGAACCCCTGGGCTTCGTACCGAGCCAGGGCCTCCGACTGGGTGTCCTCGCTGAGTACTCGATCCGGCGTGCCCTGCATGCCAAACCAATAGCTCCCGTGGCCCTTGAACCGTCGCTATTGGGTCCTGGTGGGCCCGGCCACCTTGCCCCCCAGGTAGCCCAAGTGGCTGACACCGAGCAGCTGCACCAGCCCGGCGGAAATCGCGGGGAGCGCCGCTGGACACGCCACGGCGCAGGGATCGCCGCTGAAGGACCTCCAGAGCACGGCCACGTAGGCGCCGAGCACCAATGCAGTGAAGCCCAGCATTTGCACCTTGCCGAAGTCGAGGGAACTCGCGTTGGCCAACTCGTCTCCCTGGATCAGGTCGGTCCATCGGGCCTCGCAAGGTGCCCGGTTGGCAAACATCGCGCCGTGGGAGTCGTTCTTGAACGCCGCGATGCTGGTTGCCCTAAGCAACTGGGTGCCTAGCTCCTCGGATTCCTGTTGCGCGAGTTGGATCGTGCCGTCGACAGCGCCGGCAATGACGCCATCGGCGGCCTCGGTGATCGACGTGATCTGTGGGCTGGTTTGACCCACCAGGGCGCCGGCGTCGCTGAGGCGTGGCCTGCCACCCCGCGCCAAGGCTTTGGGGTTCTGGAGTTGTCCCTCCAGCAGGGATGCGACGGCATCCGGGGACAAGCGGTCCAGCTTGGCACGCGTCGCGGGGGGCAGGATCTGGTCCCGGATCTCCGGGGGCAGGGGCTTCAAGGAGCGAGTCAGTTCCTCCACGACCTCTGTCCCCGTGGCTGCTGTGGCAGTGAGCGCACGCGCCCGTCCCGACAGGTCCTTGGCGTACTGGCTCTGGAACGTCGTCGCCGCAGCTTGGCCCCGTTCCAGGATTTCATGGGGCGTCGGGATGCGCCCCTTGCGGATGCGGCTCACGCCGGCGGCTCCCGCCAAGCCGGCGACACTGATGCCGGCCAGTCCGATGGCTTCTTCAGGCAATGCGAAGGCAAGGGGTGCCGCTTCGCCAGCGCCCATGCGCAGGAGGAACATGCTCAACGCGGTGCCCAGGAGAACAGCCGTCCAAACGACGGCTTGCAAGCGGCTGGCGCTCACCAGGTAACGCTCGTTGATGAACACGCCCTTCCACGACCGGTTGTACTGCCACCCGATCAGCATGAACAGGGCCAGGATGAACACGACCGAGCCGGCCCACAGGGCCACCGGCTGGACCGTGAAGCTCCAAGTCGTCTGGGCAATGGGCCAGGGCTGGGTCGCCCAGCACGCGTAGAACGCCGCAACGGCCACCGCCCACACCGCGTACAGGCCGGGGCCCGGAATGACATGGCCATCGTCCTGGCCGGGTCCTGCCGGTACACCTTGGGCTCGCAACTTGCACGAGTCGACTCGCAGGAAGAACCCGTTCACCCGGGCCCCGGTCTGTTGGCGGGCCCCGGCTGCTCTCCGCTGGGCGGACTCGGTTACTGTTTGCTGCGCCATGGGGCTCCTGGCCGCTAAGACCAACCCACAACCCGCGAGGCCGGAAAAGAGGTTTGGCAACCTGAATGCCCCGGGGGGCCAAGGTTCATGCATCGAGCCGGGGTGGGCTGGCCATGAGCCTGGAGGACCTACTGGAGCCGGAGGTGGCCGCCCGGCTCGCCAACGCCACGGCTGGATGCGACGAGGCCCGGCACCTCAGCATCGACCAGTTGCGGCCGGGTGTCGCCGGAGTCCTGGTCGTAAGCGTCGTCCACGTGGAGGCGCCCCGCGAGTTCAAGCGCCGCAGCGGCGGCACGGGCACCCTATCCCGGGTACGCCTTGCCGACTCGACCGGCGAAGTAGACCTGGTATTATGGGGGGACGAATGCGAAAAGGTGCGCGACGGAACGCTCGCCCCCGGCGCGGCCATCGTCCTGCGTGGAGCGGAGGTTAAGGAGGGCTGGCGAGGCGGCCTTGAATTGGGCCTTGGCAGCGCCATTCTGGAGCCGCTTTCCCCGGTTCCTGCGGGCACCGTCCTTGAGGGAGTGGTGGTCAACATCGGAGCCACCAACATCGTCGGCGACGGCCCCGCAGAGCGATTCAACGCCGACCTCCACCTGGACACCCCGGACGGCCCCGTCGTCGTCGTGCTCTGGGACGGTCTCGTTCCGCGCGCCAGGCAATTGGCACCCGGCACAGGCGTCCGACTCGAAGGGGTAGCACGCCACCCCGCCCTGGACGGGTGGTGGGTAGCCGACGGGGCCGCCCTCAAGGCCACCTCCGACGGCCAGCCGTAGCGCCGAGCCCCCTGGACAAGCGTCAAGAAGGACCGCCCAGTCGCGGCGGCCATGGGACAAAAGGAAGGCGGCCTGCCGCTGGTACGCATGGAGACCAACCGCGGCACGCTCGAACTCGAACTGTTCAAGAACGACGCCCCCGGCACCGTCGAGAACTTCCTCAAGCTCGTCAACAAGGGCTTCTACAACGGCCTGCACTTCCACCGCGTCATCGACGACTTCGTCGTGCAGGGCGGCTGCCCCAACTCCAAGAAGAAGGGCGACCGCCGCGCCGGCACCGGCGGCCCCGGCTGGCAGATCAAGTGCGAAACCAAGGGCAACCCCCGCAAACACGCCAAGGGCGCCCTGTCCATGGCCCACGCGGGCAAGGACACCGGCGGCAGCCAGTTCTTCATCGTCCTGTCCGAAGCCAACAC
>JBFJVP010000358.1:0-3503 GCA_041624075.1 Thermoplasmatota archaeon
ATGGGAGTCTGCCTCGGCGATCCCCAGCCGGACGATCCGCAACAAAGCGAGGGCGGCACCAGTCGTGGCGGCGATGCTGCATCCGACAGTGCTACAGCTTCACCTGCGCCCCCGGCTCCTCCAGGCGCTGGCGGGGCGGAAGGCGATGGCACAGGGGGCGATGGCGCAAGCGGCGAGCCGGCTGCCCCGAGCGATCCCGGAGGCAAAGAGGTCGCTACCGAGACCCCGGGCCCGGCCCTCTGGATGGTCGCTGCGGCGTTGCTGGCCGGCGTGGCGTGGCGGCGCCGGCCCCAGTAGCTTCCACTTCGCAACCATCATCCTCCCCCAGGCAGGTGTCGCCTCGTGGACATCACCCTCGATGACATCCAGGCCGCTGCCAGGCGGCTGCGGGGCCGCGTGCTGCAAACGCCCCTGGTGCAAACCGAGTCTGGCGTCCACTTGAAGCTGGAGAGCCTGCAACGGACGGGGTCCTTCAAGATCCGGGGCGCCACCAACGCCGTGTTTGCCGCCCACGAGCAAGCCTTGCAGGGCGGCGTGTCCACCATCAGCGCCGGCAACCACGGCCTTGGCTTGGCCACCGCCGCCGCCCAGCGACAAGTCGCCTGCACCGTCTACGTCCCCGAGACAGCCGTGCCACGCAAGGTAGCCGCCATGGAAGCTGCCGGCGCTCGGGTCGTTGCCCGCCCCAACGATGTGCTGGGCCAGTACCTGGCAGACCAAGACGCCGCCGATGGCAGCCTCTTCATCAGCCCCTTCGCCCACCCGCACGTCGCCGCGGGCCAAGGCACGGTTGGCCTCGAATTGGCCCAGCAACTCCCGGAGGCACGCACGATCCTTGTGCCCGTGGGCGGCGGCGGCCTGAGTTTCGGCGTTTCCACCGCCATCCGGGACCTGCTGCCCGACGCCCAGGTGTACGGCGTCACGGCCAGCAAGAGCCCCGCCGTCCGCAGTGCCTGGAATACGGGCCGCATCGAGAAGGTTCAACCCACCAGCATCGCCGACGGCCTGGGCGCCCCCATCGCCGACGCCGGGGTGGTGGCAGCATTGAAGCGGCGCATGGCCGGCCTGCTCGTGGTCGACGACGACCAGATCCGGAACGCCATGGCATGGCTGGCCCTGGAGGCGGGCGTCGTCGCCGAGCCAGCAGGCGCCGCGGCCGTGGCGGCGGCTTTGGCCGAAGGGGGCCTGCCCGGCCCCATCGCCTGCGTGGTGAGCGGGAGAAACGTGGATCCAGAACTCTTGGCGGGAGTGGTCGCGTCAGCCAGCGCCGGCCCCGGGTGAGCCTGAAACCTTTTGCCAGCGACGCCGTGGGCCACGCATGCGCACCGTGGCCGCCCTGATCCTTGTGGCACTGATGCTGGCGGGATGCACCAGCCCGGAGGCAGAGGACCCGGAGCCAACGGCCGAGGAGGCGTCGCTGCCAGACGATCCAGCCGATGCATCGGCACAGAGCGGCAACGTCACCCAGGCAAGGGAGGACCCGGTTCCTGCCAACCAAACCGAGGCAGAGCCCTCCGGCAACACGCTACATATCACCGGCGAAGGCCAATGGACCCTACAGCAGCCCAACGGCAGTGAACCCCACGAGATTCCCCTGCGCGTGGGCAACACCGTCATGTTGTGGGACTACACCTTCGCGTCCAACGCCACCCTCGCTGGCGGGTTTTTGGAAGTGTGGTACAGGGTGACGGGGCCCATGGCCCACCACGGCGTAGAGCCAAGCCCGTTCACGTGCACAATCAGCACCTCGCTGCGCTATTCGCACATCGATGGCAGCACCACGTCGTACGGCGAGGGTTGCTACTGGGCCTCGCCCGGCATGCTTGGAGAAGGTGAATACCGTGCCACCATTCCCCTCGACCTGCACGAAGCGCGGCCCGTCGAAGTGGTCGCGGGCGACGAGTTAGAGTTGCAAGTCAATCTCCACGTGATTCAGGGTTCGACGGAGCCGGTGTTCCACCTACTGGGCGGTACACCCGATGGGACCCGCCTGCAACTGGACGGCATGGCAGAGCCGCTGGCGCCTTCAGCCTGACACAGAGGCCGGCCAGCGCCGCCACGGGTGCGGCCAGCTACGCGAAGATGCCAACGTAGACGCCGTACAGGGTCGACAGGACACCCCAGTAGCCGGCACCCAGCGCCCAGAGAACGATGTGCTGCTCCTCGAAGAAGCGACTGGTAAGCGTGGGGCCCACGTAGAAGCCAAGCCAGCAAGTGAAGCCCAAGACGGCTCCCTTGAGCGCCGGCGCGTACGCCTCCGGGGCCGCCGTGGCCCAGTCGAACAAGAACCACAACAGCGTCGTGGCAAGCACCGCGCTGGCCATGCTGATGGCGTAGCCTGGCCCCGCCGACGACTGGTGCGCCTTGATCTCTTCAGGCGACAAATCCTCCCAGCCGCGCGCCTTCATCCAAGGCTTGCCAAACAGCGGACCGTACCAGAGCATGCCCACGATCATGTTGGTTGCAACCGCCAAGAGAATCGCCCAGAGAAGGCCAAGTGCCATGCCAGGCGACCTGGGGCCAGCAGTTTAACCGTGGCGCCCTGCCCAGTCGACCCAAGACACGCCTAGCCGACTCGTCGTTGCGACGGCGCCCAGGACCCCACCACCAAGCCAGCCCACCACCCATAAACCCTCATATACCACCTCTGTCTCGGCCGGCTTATCCACTCCAGGTGAATCCATGGCTCTTTGGCAAGGTGAATCCCGTCGCAAGTCTACCGGTGGCCGTCTCATTTCCGCGCGCGGCAAGCGCCGCTACGAAGTGGCCCGCGAGCACCTCGACACCCACGTCGCTCCCCACAAGCAGAAGCTGGTCCGCTCCAAGGGCGCCAACCAGAAGATCAAGCTGCTGGCATCCGACAAGATCAACGTCACCGGCAAGGACGGCAAGACCAAGGTCGCCGAACTGAAGACGGTCGTTGAGAACTCGGCCAACATCCACTACGTGCGCCGGAACATCATCACCAAGGGCGCCATCGTTGACACCAACCTCGGAAAGGCCCGCGTGACGAGCCGCCCCGGCCAGCACGGCGCCTTGAGCGGCGTGCTGATCGAGTAAGTCCATGGTTTCCCGCGGCGGCGACCGGTTCGTGCTGTGGCCCCGGTACTTCAACCGGAAGCTCAGCCGCGCCCAGGGCCGCCGCGTTCCCCTGAATTTGGCCGTGAAGGACCCCGACGCGGCCTGGATCGAGAGCGCCGCCAAGCGCTCCGGCCTCGACCCGAACCTGGAGGAGGACGCCCGGGACCCCATGGTGCCCTGGCGCAAATCGGGTCGCGTACTCGTTGCGAAGAAGGGCTCAAAGGAGCAAGTCATCAAGCGCGTTGCGCAGCGGATGGCTGAGTCGGGGAAGAATTAGCACGCCGTGAATCGACGGGGCGGCGCCCGCGATTCATAGCGACTTGATGCCATTTCGTGAAATTTTTTCCAACCAGGTTTGGATGTGTCGTGCATCTGCCGACAGCAGTTCGAGCAATCCATCAGTAGCACTGACCACCACGGCC
>JBFJVP010000359.1:0-3482 GCA_041624075.1 Thermoplasmatota archaeon
TTACGGTCAGCCGGGCCAAGTGGGTGGGTTCGCCCACCACGTGGCCTTCGTAGACCCGGATCTCGGGCGCCTCGACGCGCTGGCCATCGATTTCAACCCAGGTCTTGTTGGTAACCAAGTCGCTGGGTGTCAGTTCCAATTCGAACGTGCGCACGCCATTGCGGGGGTCGGCTCCCAAGAGGTACGCGGGCTCGGCTTCAACCGTCACGGTTGCGTTGGACAGCAGAGCGTCCAGGATGGGTTGCACCAACTCGTGGGCCGGGCCGTCGCCGGGCAGCAAGGGCGTTGGCACCACGCTGTCTGCCTCATTGTCAGTCGTGCCCGACAGGCACCCGGCCATCAGCAGCCCGGCCACGCCGAGCACCATCCAGGATCTCACGCTTGCAGGCACCAGTGAGCCCACTTAGCCCTTGAGGCAATCACACTGTCGGGCGCACGGCGAAGCCGACCAGCGACTCGCCATCGCCAACCGCCTTCGCGTCCACGTTGTCCACGCGCGCCGCCGCAGGCCCTTCATGGCACCACGCCACGAAGGCGTCCACCGCTTCCGGCGGGCCCTCTGCCAGTGCCTCCACGCGGCCGTCGCTCAGGTTGCGCACCCAGCCCCGCACGCCCAGCTCGACGGCCTCCTTTCGGGTCGACTCGCGGTAGAAGACTCCCTGAACGCGGCCACTGATCAACAGGTGCACCCGCTTGGTCACACGCCGGCAGCACCACGCGCCTTGAAGAGCCGCACGGCCGCGGCACCGTGGACCAAGCCGGTTTTACGGACGCCCCATCATCGCACCACTACCGTGGCCTTGGTTGGCGATCTGGTGGGCTACGCCGTCAACGGCGTCGTGTTTGGCAGCATCCTCGCGTTGGCAGCCATCGGCCTGACGCTGGTGTACGGCATCCTGCGCTTGTCCAACTTCGCCCACGGCGACCTGCTGACCCTCGGCGCCTACAGTGCCTTCCTGTTTGGCGTCTTGAACCCCAGTTGGGGCCCAGCGATGGCCCTCGTGTTGGCTGCTGCGGCAGCAATCCTGATCGTCGTTGACCGACGCCGGAGCCTGGGCTTGCTACCAACCGAACGGCGCATCCTCGCCGCCGTCGGCGCAGTCTTGGCCCTGGCAGCCGTGGGCCAGGGAGTGATGCCCTTGCTGGGCACCAGTTTTGGCCTCGCGATCCTGCTGGCCATGACCGCCGTTCCCCTGTTCAACCTGGGATTGGATCGCATCGTGTGGCGGCCGCTGCGCCGCAAGAAGGCCACCGTCGTAACCCTCATCATCACCAGCATCGGCATCGCCCTGGCGCTGCGCAACGCCCTGGCCATGTACTTCGGCCCCGACTTGCTCACGTATGAGTTGCCCTTCAGGCCCTCTTACGTCATTGGTGGCTCCATCATCATCACCCAGATCCAGATCCTGACCATCGTGACGGCTGCGCTGCTCATCTTGGGCGTCCACGTGTTGTTGAAGTACACCCAAGTCGGCAAGTCGCTGCGTGCTGTCAGCGACGACCCCGAATTGGCGCGGGTGGCAGGCATTGATGTGGATCGCATGATCGCCTACGTCTGGATCATCGGCGGTGCCCTGACGGCTGTTGGCGGAATCCTGCTGGCCCTCAACCGCAACATTCACCCGGAACTGGGCTGGCAAGCCATCCTTCCCATCTTCGCGGCCGTCGTCTTGGGCGGCATCGGCAGCGCCTACGGTGCCATGCTGGGCGCCTTGGTCATCGCCGTCGCCATGGAGGTCTCCGTCGCCTGGATCCCCGACTACCGCCTCGCCGTCGGCTTCGGAATCCTCATCCTTGTCATGCTGTTCAAGCCGGAGGGTATTATGGGGGTGAAACGGTGAGCGAAGCGAACTGTTTCACCCCTGGACCGAGGCACCAACCGGTGCCTTGCAAGGGGGTGCAACGGTGAGCGAACCAGTCGCCAACACGGCCGGCGAAACGGAAGCGCGGCCGCGTCGCGATCGAAACGCCGAGAGGACCGACCGACACAACACGCGCGAACGACGCGAATGGCTGATGGTGGCCGGTCTGGCCGCCGGCATCATGCTCTTGCTGGCTATCCTGTCCTACCAGGGGGACCGCGCCGCACGGGACGGCTTCCTGGCCGGCGTGGGATGGATCTACCTGCAAACCACCCTTTTGACCATCCTCATTTTCACACTCTTCACGCTGGGCCTTAGCCTGGAATTCGGCTTCACAGGTCTCATCAATTTTGGGCACGTTTTGTTCCTCGGCCTGGGCGCCTACACGGCCGCCATCCTGTCGTGGAAATCCCAGTTGGCGCCGGGCCATCCCGACGCGTGGGCTTGGCTGCACGGACTCAAATCAGCCATCGGCTTCGACCTGTCCCCGACGGCGAGCCTGGGCCCCGCCGTACTGGGCATCCTCATCGTCCTCTTGGTTGCCGTGACAGTATCCATGGGGGCTGCCCTTCTGTTGGGTCTACCCACGCTGCGGTTGCGGGAAGATTACCTGGCCATCGTGACCATTGGCGCTGCCGAGATCATGCGGACGGCGTGGCTCAACGAATCCCACATCACAGCCGGCCCAGAAGGCATCAACGTTCGCCTGCCCGGAGCCGCCTGGGTACTCAACGAAAACAGCGCATGGGGCAAGATTTTCGTTGCACTTGAGGACGGGCCACTGCATATCAAACTGGACCCGTACTTTTCGTTCATTTTGTTGCTGGTGCTAGTGGCGCTGGCGGGAGCGTTTTTGCTGGTCGAACGACTGGTTCGCTCGCCGTGGGGGCGAGTGGTCAAGGCCATCCGGGAAGACGAAGATGTCGCTGCCAGCCTGGGGAAGAACGTCTTCAAGGTCAAGCTGCAAAGCCTGGCCCTGGGCAGCGTCATCGCGTCCGTGGCGGGCGTCTTGTTCGTCTACTTTACCAGATTCATCACGCCCAACAGTTTCCTGCCACTCGTGACGTTCTACGCGTGGATCATCCTGGTGGTGGGCGGCGCCGGCAACCACAAGGGCGTCATCGTGGGCTCGTTTGCACTTTGGGGCGTCTTCGAAACCGCCCGACAACTGCAGTTTCTCGGGGAATTGGGACCCACGGCCAGCGGCCCCCAACAGATCATCTTCATCGGCCTCATGCTGGTGATCATCATGATGTTCCGACCCCAGGGTGCCATGGGCCGACGGGAGGAAATGCTGTATGCCAGGTGACGTGATTCTTCGCGCCCGCGGCGTGGTCAAGCACTTCGGTGGCATCCACGCCGTCGACGGCATGGACCTGGATGTTAGCCGTGGAACCCTCACGGCGCTCATTGGGCCCAACGGCGCGGGGAAATCCACGTGTTTCAATTGCCTGAGTGGCTTCTACCCTGTGGACTCCGGAACAGTCACGTTTCAAGGCGACGACGTGACGCGGCAGCCGATGCACCGGCTGGCGCGCCGTGGGCTGGTGCGAACTTTCCAGTTGACGCGGGCACTGGAGCGCATGACGGTACTGGAGAACATGATGCTGGCGCCCCCAA
>JBFJVP010000360.1:0-3438 GCA_041624075.1 Thermoplasmatota archaeon
ACTGGCGTCCGCCATCCGGGACTCCTCGGTTGACCGGGGGAACACGAAGTTCAAGTTGATGGCGACCACTTTTTCCAGAAACCTGCGCGCCTCCCCGGGGCTCATCACCGGATGGGTGCAGCGCTCGTTGGCAATGGCGAGTACCCGCAGTTCGCTCAGCGTCTCCATGATCGGGTGGCGGCCCCCCACGGCAAACGAGCCCGCCACCAGGCGCGGCTGCAAGCGCTCAGCGTGCTCCCATGGGCTGGCATGGAACACGCCGGCCGCATCGAACCGGTGCGCTTGTTCCCACAGGATTTCCAGGCCTTCGGTGCGTTTGACAAGCAAGCCGGCCAAGCGCAGCACCTCTTCCTGGGCGCCGGGGCGAGAGAAGGCTGGGGCAGCCTCCAAGGCGTCCAGGGCGCCCAGCAATTGCGGTGCGATGCGTTCCACGAGCGTTGATGAGTGTCCAGATGCCTGACCCTTCCGCTTCGCGCCGGGGTGGCCCGAGGGGAGTTTGCCTTGGCTGGCCTGGTCAGGCCTGCGGCTGGCGTCGTCGCGGATGACGTCGTTGAGGCTCACTGGTAGTAATCCAGCTCCTCGTATCGGCGCAGTCGATCCCGCATGGCCTCAGCGTCGTCGCCAAACAGGAACACCGTCCCGTAGTGGTTGCCAAAGCCCTCCCGCGACTGCACCTTGCCGGCGATGGGCTCGAAGAGCGTATGGCGTTCGAAGTACGGATCGTCCAACACTTCATCCGGGATGTTCAGTTCCTTGATGTATCCCTGCTTGGGGTAAACCATCAGGCACCCTGCAAAGCCCTTGGCGTCCTCGACTGGTGTCGGAAACAGCCGCTCCAGGTCTTCCTCCGACGTTTCAGGGTCCCAGCACAGCACGAGGCCCAGGTACGGGTTGAATCCGTAGGCTCGCTTGATCAATTCGAAAATGTGTCCCCCCGGGACGCGGGCGGCCACCTCGCCGAACTTCAATCCGCCCTTTTGATCGAGGAAGAACTCGGGGTGGATGAAGCCGTAATCGATGCCGAAGGCTTCGATCAGTTGCTCCACGCCCTTGCGAATGAGGTCCCGGTGCTGTTCGAGATCAGGACTGGCCGGGCTGAAGTTGGAATGGCCCAGGTGGACGTATTCGTTGATGTTCAGGAAGCGGATCTTGCCGTTGTGAATGAAGACCTCGCACGAGAACTCCTGGCCGGCAAGGTTGCTCTCTGCCAGCAGCGGGAAGGCATCATCGGGAATCTTGTGGATGTCGGACTCTTGCCGGATGACGCGGTGGCCGACGGTTCCCGCCGCGTCCAAGGGCTTCAGGTGGACCGGTTCGGCGTCCTCCTCGTCCAGCTTCAACAGCGCCTTGTTGACCCGGGCCAGGAAGCGCGAAACCTCCTCGCGGCTATTGACCTCCTCGAAGACCCCTACACGCATGCCGTTCATCTGCGCCATGCGCTTCATCATGGCCTTGTCACGAAACAGGAGGCTGCGGCGGTAGATGCGGGGATCTTGGCGCAGTTGGGCGTTGAGCAGGCCGGCCCATTCGACGGTTTGCTCGTACAGGGGGACCGCCAGTTCCACGCCGCGGTTGCGCAGGGTTTGGGCCAACTCGTGGGCTCGCTCGTCGGAGCGTTCGAAGTCCCAGGGCTCGTAGGGAACCCCGCTTTGCTCCATGGATGGGCCGAATTCCGGTGGGACCACGGCGATGAAGCCCCGCCCGACTTCTTGGAGCGCTTCCATGGCATCGGAGGACCAGCCAAGCAGGGCTGTTCTGGCGTGCGCCGAGCGCGGATCTTCCAGGGTTTGGGTGGTCTGGGGCATGGCAGTTCCCGAAGACGTGGCTCCTGTGTCAAAACCCCTTGCCTCGCCCGTAGCGTCAAGTCTACCAAGTGTCCCAAACGGGCTGGCTCGCGTGGGGTCGAAGCGTGCGAGTTGAGCTCGGAGTCGGCTATCAGGGCCCGTCTGGCCGGCGCTGCCAGAACAAGAACAGCGTTCGCCCCACGCCGATCAGGTCGCCGTGTCGGAGGATCACTTCGCCGCCCCGGGGGAGCGTGGCTCCGTTGTGCTCGGTGCCGTTTCGGCTGGCCAGGTCCGTGAGTACGAACTCTTGCCCCTGGGCGTGGACCTCGGCGTGCCGCGTGGACACATAGGGGTCGTAGTCGATGTGGATGTCGCTGCGAGCGTCGCGGCCGATGAGCCAGGTTTCCTGTGCGTCCTGGTGCAAGGCAAACTGGGCTCCCGCCGCCAGGCCGTGGACGACCCACAAGGCTGGCCCGGTGGGCGGGCCAGGGCGTTGGTCGACGGTGGTCCCGACCCGCGTGTAGGCGACGAGTTGCTGGCTGGCCTGGGGTCGCAGTGCGCCCAGCTTCTCGAATTCCTGCCAGATGAGAAACAGTGCCCGGCGGTCAATGCAGTATTCGACGACCGCGCCCGAGGGTCGTGTGGCTGCGGTGCGCTGCAGGACGCCGATGGAGCACAAGACGTCCACATGCTTGCGGGCGGCCTGGCGGGTGAGGCCGAGGTGGGAGGCAATCTCCTCCAGGTAGTGGGGTTCGGTGAGGTAGGCGAGCAGATCCAGGCGCTTGGCGTTGGCCAGGGGCCACAACAATTTCGCCAGGTGTTCCATGTCGCTGGATGCCTCCAACGCGTCATCGGGGGCTTCGGCGCCGGGGGCCAGGGGGTCCATCGTGGGGCCACGTGGGTGTTGGAACTTGAACGCTGCGAGCCTGATGGCTACCCTGCGGTGGCGGGTGCAACTTCGGGGTTGCCTGATGCAACACGGGAGGGCCCAAGGGCATTTACCCGGCCCCCGCGTACCTGATGCGTACGCTGGCCCGGAGGCCTAGGCTGGGCATGGCGATGAGGCTGAGAATGTCGGTACAAGGAACCATGCCGCAGGTCGTCGGCACGGCGGGGTGGAACCACCGCAGGGCGACGGGCGCGGTGGTGATGATGGTCTTGCTTGGCCTGCTTCCGCTGGCTGGAGCCCTTGGTGTCCCAGCCCAGACAAGCGGCGCAGGGCATCTGCCTGGAGTTGGGCAGTTGTGGCAGCACGGGGACGTGGTGGCGCGCTCGCCCGTGGACATGGCGTCCCATCTTGCCAGTCTTCCGGTGCCGGGCGTGGCGCCCGCTGCGTTGCAAGGTTTTTCCTCGGCATGGCAGCATGCGCGGGGCCTGGCGCACGCCGATGACCCTGACGTGTTGCTGGCTGCGGCGCTTAATGCAACGGGGGCGGCCGGACCGGTGCGGGATGTTGTGGCCTGCCCGCCGTGGCAGCCCACGTGTACGCGACCCCTGGCTTCGTGGCAGGCGGAGGGAAGGCCCGGAGTGGCTGCTGGCGGTGGCCAGTACCACGCGCTGCGTGCGGTGATGGCGCAGGTGGTGCAGCACTTTGCAGCCGAAGGCGAGGGCGCCGAGGCCCACCTGGAGCTGGATCGCCTCGATGCTGTTCCGG
>JBFJVP010000361.1:0-3436 GCA_041624075.1 Thermoplasmatota archaeon
AGTCCCAGCCTGCTCATGGCGCAGTTGGGCTTCCTGTCTGCCGTCGCGATCTCGACGATCTACATCATCACGATCACGTTCATTCCGGCCGCCCTGTCGCTGGTCGGCGGGTCCGAGAAGATGGGTGCGAGCTTCCAGCCAAGCCAGTTCATGCCAGCCTTGGCACACGGCGTCACGCGCACGCGGGTACTCATGCTGCTCGTCGTGGTGGGCCTTTCCATGGCGGCCTACTTCAATTCCTTGAACCTGGAGGAGGAAGCCTTCGGCGACCCAGGCAAGAACTTCCCCGAGGACGATCCCATTCGCAAGGAGCACGAGCAGGGGCTGAGTTACTTCTACGAAATGGATGACCCGAACGTCAAGGCCAACATCCTGACGTTCGAAGGGCCGGGTATCCTGACTCCTGAGGCAATCGAGTACTACCGGGCCATTGAGGCAAACCTCCGGCTCAAGCCGCTGGTCATTCAGGACACGCTGCGGACGATTCCGTTCTTCATTGAAACGTGGCTGACCGTCAAGGATGGCGCGCCAGGAGCCGCCACCGACATCGGCCTCAACCGCTTGGTCGAAACGGGCATGCTGCCGTGGGTGGTCGAGCAGGAGGCAGAGAACTTCCCGAAGACTGAGGAGGAGATCCGCGCCGAAGTGAACGCCATGTTCGCATCGCCCATGGCAGAATTGGCCAGCATCATCGTCAACCATCCCCAGATGAACATGGGTGCCATGACCTTCAGCGTCAAGGCGAATACGTTTGACGAAGCGGAGGAAGTATGGCACCAGGTGTGGTCCGCCGTGCGGGAAGCCAACACGACGTTCGGTGGCTCGCCGCCGCCCGGCGTCCACGTGGCCTTTGTGGGCAACACGGCCACCAACTACTTGTTCGTGGAGGAGGAGTTGCCGTGGCTCACATACATGAGTGTGGCGGCGACAATCATCCTGTTCTTCCTGGTGTTGATCTTCACGCGTGACATCAAGGCCACGTTCGTTGCGACCACGTTGGCTGGCCTGACCAGCCTCTGGTGGCTGGGGATTCTGCCCAGCATCGGTGTTGGTCTGGCTATCACCCTAATGCTTCCGCTGGTGTTCATCTTCAACATCGGGACCGATTACGCGGTCCACATCATCTGGAACCTGAAGCAGGTGGACGATTCCCGCGAAGTGTTTGCAACGACGGGCAAGGCGATTCTGTTCTCGGGCATTACGACGGCGGGCGCGTTTGCCTTCTTCATTCTGATTCAGAATGTGGCCGTAAGCCGAACCATGATTGCAACGACGTTGTCGATCTTCGTGATCTTCGTGGCGACCATGCTGTTCATTCCCATTTTCTACCCGGTTGGGGCCAAGGAAGGCCCAGTGGGTGATGGGGAACAGGAGCTGCACGCACCTGATGAGGGGGCGCCGCAACTGGTTGCGGTCAAGCGACCCAAGGCACAGGAAACGGACTGATCGCGCTTCTGCGGCCAGCCCCGGAAGCAGGTCAGTTCCGAGTCCGGTGTTGTTGTCGTGCAGCACCCGGTCCAGGGTGACCCATCCTCCGCCGCGGCTCGGCAGCGCAACCGTACGCGGTTCGTCCCCGGTGTTGAGCCTTGCCTTTTTCCCTCTTCCTGCCCCATGAGTTCTGCCGCGTAGCCTACCGCTGGCCTAGAACAACCGCAGGCAAGCCGATGGCTCTGCCCGTGAGTATGAGCAATAAAAAAAGGTGCGAGGGAAGAGGGAGGAAAGGATCGTTCCTTCTAGATCAGCGTGAAGGAAACGGCCGCCGAGTTGTTTGCGTAATCAGACTCAACGTAGAGCTGCTCGGAGTTCACTTCGGCTTCAAGGATGTATGTGCCCGACGGGACACCGGTCACGTCAACCCACTGACCCGAGAGGCTCCAGTAGTACTCGTCAGCCCAACCGACACTGATGCCTTGGTTGTTGCTGCAGCTGCGGTATCGCGAGGGCGTGCCGGGCGTGTACTGGATGATGTCGATCACGCAGAAGCCCTGCTTGTGGCCCGCGACGTACTGTGCTTCCAGGAACGGATACTCGGCAATCATCTCGCCGGTGGTTGCTCCGGGGTTCAGGCTTCGCAGGACCGTGAGAAGTTCGTAGCCGAGAACGGTCCACAAGCGGTAGTCGGCGTACTCCCTGAAGTGGTAGTGGCCGTGGCAGGGGCTCCATTCGAACCAGTCGGGGTGGTCGCGGGGGGCGCCGACGATCAGGTCGCCGTCGCCGTGGTTGGGCGTCGTGAAGGTGAAGCGCACAAGCTTGCGCGTTCCCGGCTGGGTGTGGCCCTCGATGACGTCGCAGGAGGACGACGAGAAGGTGCGAATCTGCGTGAACGGGCGCATCTTGTCCGGATCCGTGACCAAGTCGGGGCAGCCGCGTTCGTCGCTGCAGGGCACCCGGACGGTTCCGTCGGCGGACATGGGCTGGCTTACAACCGTGTATTCCAGGGGCGTACCGCCAACCGTGGTGGGGTCAATCTCGGGGCACGCCTTCGGGTTCTCGTGGTCATGGGGGCACAACGCGTCGTCGTCGACCGAGGCGATCGAATGTCCGCCCATGCTCAGGAGAGCCGTCATCAATAGGGTTGTCAGGATAAGGCGCAAGCAAACACCACGGGTCGGATGTCGGCCCGGGTTAAAATCATGTTTGGCCTTCGACAGATCCTGGATTGGGTGTGCGTCGGGGCCGAGTTGCCTTCAGCAGTGAACGTGGTTAAGTGGGATAAGGCCCGCAGACGGCCGACTAGGCGACCGCGATCGTGGACGGGCTGATGGCGTTGACTTGGTGGTCGTTGCAACCAATGATCACGCACGACCCGTCGGCGAACTGGAACACGAACGCCGGCTGCTCCACGCCGGGGTACAGGGGCTGGTTCAGCGTAACGCTGGTGAACGGCTCCTCGTAGCCCTCCCGGCGTAGAATCTCGATCGCGTCCGGCAGGTCGAATTGGATTGGCCACGCAATGGGTAGAGCACCCAGAATTGGGTGGTCTACGATGGTTGGTGGGGCAAACTCTCCCCACTGTGTGGATGCAAAGACCGCCGTGCGGTTGTTGGGCGCAAGGCAGGTCACGCACAATCGGTCGATGTCCGTTGCCGTGCGTGCGGCGCCACTGGACGGCGTTCCTGTGGCAAAGAGCAACGAAATCTCGCCGAATTGCTGGCGGGCAAGCGTTACAGCCGTGTTGACGGCTCCGTCAAAGGTTAGTGTGGCCATGGGGACCGTCACAGCACAATGGCCTGGCTTATTCAAGCTCAGTGTTGGCGGCTGCACGCAACTCGCCAAGAATGGCCTACCGCGCGCCGGGGGGCCGCGAGTTTTGAGGGTTTTGCCCCTTGGGCTGGCCGGGCAATGCCCGTTGAATGCCTAGCGCAGAACATGAAGGGTCGGCGTAGTGGCGCCTTCACGGAGGTTCCGTGCAACACGCTAAGGTCGGTGGCCGTGC
>JBFJVP010000362.1:0-3420 GCA_041624075.1 Thermoplasmatota archaeon
CGTGGCGGAGTTGGAGGCGGCTTACCCGGTTTCCACGTGTGCGCTGCGGCATGACTCGCCGTTTCAACTCCTGGTGGCCACGGCGTTGTCGGCGCAGACCACTGACTTGGCGGTCAACCAGGCGACGCCGGAGTTGTTTCGGCGTTTTCCGACGCCGGCGGCGATTGCTGAGGCGCCGGAGGGGGCGATCGAGGCGATCATCAACGGCATCGGGCTGTGGCGCAACAAGGCGCGCAACATTCGCGGCATGAGCCGCATGCTCGTCGAGGATTTTGGGGGCGAGGTGCCGCGCACGGTGGAGGAGTTGACTCGTCTGCCTGGCGTGGGGCGCAAGACCGCCACGGCGGTTCTCGGGACGGCGTTCGATTTGCCGGCGGGCATCACGGTGGATACCCATATGCTGCGCATCAACCACCTGCTGCGGTTGTCGAAGCAAACCGGAGCCGATCAGATGGCGGCGGAGCTGGAGCAACTCATCGAGCCAGCGCATTGGAACAGCTACACCCATCGTATCATCGACCACGGTCGGCTCGTCTGCGTGGCCAGGCGGCCCCGGTGCGGCGTCTGCCCCTTGTCGGGTTTATGCCCCAGCGCCGGCGACCCCGCCGTGGGGTACAAGCCGGCCAACGACGAGCGGGAACCGGCCAGTGCCAAAGGGCTCAGTTGGTTGACTTGGCGAGAAACGCCAGGACCCTGAACCCGCGGGCGGCTGGTCAGCATGCGTCAGGCGACCGGTCGGCCACGGGACACCACGCTTTTCCCGACTCGCCCGGTCGCCAGGCCGTGACCCGGCCGGCGCGCTTCATCGTCTTCGAGGGAATCGATGGCAGCGGCAAGTCCACGGCGCTCCAAAGCGTGGTGGAGGCCCTGCGAGGCGAATTTCCGGGCTTGGTCGCAACCCGGGAGGAGACCGACTCCAAACTGGGCCACTGGGTGCGCGAATCCATCGCTTCACGGCTTGATCCACTGGCAACGACATTCTTGTTCCTGGCCGACCGGGCCCAACACGTCCAGGAGATCCGCCACCTCATGGGCCAGGGTCATCAGGTGCTGTGCGACCGCTTCCACTTCAGCACGTACGCGTACCAGAGTGTGACTCTCGCGGAGCGCATCCAGGACCCCCAGGAGTGGCTGGAGGAGTTGCATGCCCGGTTCAGCATTCACCCGGATCTGGTGCTGCTCTTTGATGCGCCGGCTGATGTATGCGTCGAGCGCTTGACGGCGCGGGGCGAAGCGACGCCCTACGAGAAAGTGGACTTCTTGGCGCAGGTGCGGGAGAACTACCTGCGCCTGGCCGACGAGTACGCCACCAAGTTCCACGTGATCGATGCCAATCGGTCGGCCGACGAGGTTTCCACGGAGACCATTCAGGTGGTCCGCGACGCACTGTACGGCGTTTAGGGCCTGGCGGGCGCCTGGCTAGGTCCTTGCCTTGGCCTTGGATTTAGCCGGCTTCTTCTTACGCCGAACCTGGAACGTCCAGTCCTTGCGGTTCATGAGTCCACTGAACCAGAAGGACAGCAGCGTGAAGCCTACAGCCGCGACGCCGCCGATGATGACGACGTCACCCCAAGTCAGGTCAGCCACGACGGTTCGACGGGGAAAGGAGGCGATAAGGGCTGTGGTCGCGTCGATTCAGTGGCCGTGGCCGCCGTGGATGCGCATGGCTTCCGTCACGCAATCCAGGGCGCGCTCCATGCCAAAGGCATCCACACCCATGAAGCCCTGGTAGGCGAAGCAGGTGAACATGCCGCCGGGGCTGATGTGGTCGTTCATCACGTTCAAGGCGACGTGGTCGTGGAACGCCCACAAGCCGGGGTTGTCCATCTTGATGATCACGTCGTAGCGCTCCCCGGGCATGATGCCGAGTGTGTCGACGCGAAACGGGCTGTCGAGGGCGTAGCCGTCCCTGTGGGTGACCAGCATGTTGTGGCCGTGGATGTGCATGGAGTGCAACTCCTCGCCGACATTCATCAGGCGGACCTTGACGCGCTCGCCTTCCCGCACGGGCATCGGCAGCGTGTCAGGGAACGATTTTCCATTGATCAGGTACGTGTTGTACTCGGGGGCATACACCGGGAACGTCGTAGGGTACCAGGCCCGTTCGTCGGTGCCCGGCGGTGGGCGTGAGTGGCTGTCACACTGCAACTCGGAGTAGATTGGCTCGGGTGGATTCTGTGCACAGACAGGCCCTACCACCGAATTGGCGGCCTGGTTCTGGCCAATGTTGTCCTGAACGAAGCGCTCCAGGCACTCGTCGCGCTCGAAGATCGCGGCGTTGTTCTCGGCGTTGGTGACCGGATCCAGGTTGCCGTGAACGTGGCAGTTGTCCCACTCGTCCAGCATCAGGACGTATTCGCGGTCAAACTTGTGCTTGGGCTCCCGCTCCTCCACGATGAAGGAGCCATACATTCCCAGGTCGATGTGGTGGGCCACGTCGACGTGGCAGTGGTAGAAGTAGGTGCCAGCCTTGAGGTCCTCGAAGACGTATGTGAATTCTTCACCCTGCATGATCGGCATCTGGTTCAGGAAGGGCACGCCATCCATGCCCCAAGGTACGATGCCGCCGTGGAGGTGGAAGGTGTGGGGCAGTGGGTTGTTGTTGAGAACGTGGAGAATCAGGTTGTCGCCTTCCTTGAGCCTGATTTCGGGGTTGGGGACGGTCAGCTCGTCTTGGTCCGGGTAGGTGAAGCCCATCGCCACGACGTTCATCTGGCTCGTCCCGTCATTGAGCGTGTAGAGGGGAATGGTGTCGCTCGTGGCGGCCTTGACCTCCAACGTGATCTCATGGGTGCGGGGCACGTAGTCATTCGAGTCGCCGCCAAGGAAGTCCATGCAGCCGGACATCGGAACCGCGAGGAAGATGAAGGTTGCAAGCAGCGGGAAGAGCTTCATGCTGGTTCCCACGAAGGGCGTGTGATTTAGCGCTTGTCGATGTTGTACCCAATCCGCCCCAGGCAGCGCCCGAGGGGGGCTTGGCCCGGCGGCCAGGCGGCTTGGCGGTATGGCGGCGCTGGCGCAGGGGCCCGGCAAGCCCTTTTGGGTTGCCGGCGATGCTTGGGCATGGTTGGTTGGAGCCGGGGGCTTGCCGGTGCCGTGGTGCTGGTTCTTGCAGCGACGACGCTTCCGGCGGAGCCACTGCCAAGCCGCGACGTGGACGTGGCCCTGGGCGGTTCGACCCAGGACTTCCCCAGGCTCTTGTTGGGCCTCAACCAGCACGCGTGGACTCCCGCTGTCCGGGACGCCTTGGCGGCTGCCCAGCCGCCGGAGAGCCGCGTTCCCGCGTACTTCGAGCGCGCGGCGCGAGCGCCGGGCCAATTCGACTGGACGGAGTTGGATTTCAGGCTGGGCCAGATCACGGCGACCGGCGCTCGGCCGGTTGTGGTGCTGGGCTTCTTGCCGCCGTGGCTCAGCAGTTGC
>JBFJVP010000363.1:0-3407 GCA_041624075.1 Thermoplasmatota archaeon
CACTGTGACCCTTGATGTCCAAATTCAAAGCCCCGACCCTTGGCTCAACGTCATGCTGTTTGACCGATCGCCCCAGGGCGACTACAAGTGGCACAATGAGGCGGTGCTGCGTGGCATCTACCGGGACACGTTGGAATCGCCCAGCCCTGTCACGCCCGGCGACGTGGTGCGTTACACCCTTGAATTCTACCCCCAGGACGACATCCTAGAGCCCGGGCACGAATGGGTTCTCGTGTTTGGCGGCGGCTCCGAGGAGGCCGTTAGCAAGTTCAGGGGCGCCACGGTGCAGGGCACCCCCGTGTACCTGCCAGGGGACGTCTTCTACCACGTCCAAACCGCCGAGGTCTCCTTCCCCTTGGCGCCGACCGAGCCCGGCGCTCAACCCACACAAATCCACTGTTTTGCATGCTGAGGTTACCATGAACAATCGCACCATCGTGACAACGAGCTTGCTCGTTTCCCTTGCCCTAGCCGGCTGCGTCGCGGACACCAACGATGACTTGGCCATCCTGGATCCATCGCAGCGCGTAGCATTGACGCAGCCCATCTATGACGTGTTGGGTCACTTCGACCACGCCTTCACGGGCACCACCGGTGACCAGCTCTACGTAGACTACTACCTGCCCACGGTGCCCGAGGAGCAAACGGTGCCCGTGATCTTGGTCTTCACGCCATACCAAGAGCCGGATCAGCCCGAAGTAACCGCAGGCGAGGGCAGCGACCCCATCACCCAGGACAAACCCTACCGCGGCGGCCTCGTGGAGTACTTCGTGCCCCGCGGCTACGCCGTGGCCTTCGCCGATGTACGCGGCAACCACAACGCCGGCGGCTGCATCGACCAAACCGGCCCCGAGCAGTGGCAAGACGGCTACGACTACGTGGAATGGCTGGGCACGCAAGAGTGGAGCAACGGCAAGGTGGGCATGTACGGCGCCAGCTACGACGGCGAGACCCAGTTCACCACGGCCATGATGGCGCCGCCGCACCTCGCCACGATCGTGCCGGTCGCCAGTGTAAGCAACCAGTACGAATGGAGCTTCTACCAAGGCGTCCCGTACGAGTTGCAGCCATTCATCGGAATGTTCAGTTACTTCCAGGGCAGCGCGGTGCCCAGCACGGACCCCGACAACGCGGTCCTGTACCCAGAGAAACTGGATTGCCAGGCGCAGCAATTCCAAGCCGGCGCCGACTTCAGCGGCGACCACACCACGTTCTGGAAGGAGCGCGACTACCGCCCCATGGCGGCCAATATCACCGCCAGCGTTCTGCACGTGCATGGACTAGCCGACTGGAATGTTCGCCCCGTCCACATCGACCCACTCTTCAACGACATCCAGAGCGAGAAGCGCGGCATCTTTGGCCAATGGGGCCACGCCTACCCGGACCGTGACGACTGGCAGTTCATCCTGAACGCCTGGTACGACTACTGGCTGCTGGATCGCCAGAACGGCATCCTCGACATCCTGCCGCCCGTCCTGATCGAGGACGACCAGGAACAATGGTGGGGCCACGAGGCGTTCCCCCCCGTGGAGCAGCCCTGGATGGCTCTGGAGCTCTCGGCCAACGGAGCCATGGTGGAGCCAGGTGCCGCAGAGGCCGGCGAACTCATCATTCACGACTACCAACAGGAAGTTCTCGTGGATCTGGCCAGCCAGGGCTACGGCCCGACCCCAGCTATCGGTCCACTTCCCGAATTGGGCCCCACGCCAGGCCTTGACCCGACCGGCACGGCCGGCACCACGGTCACCGGCCACCCCCGCGCCGTGTCCTTCGAGTTCACCACAACCGAAGAACTGCGCCTCGTCGGCCGGCCGTACCTCACCCTGACGGCCACGAGCAGCCAAACCAGCACCCACTGGGTCGCCAAGCTGCTCGTGGAGGGAGCCCCATGCGAGAACAGCTTCGCCCCTGTGTGCCAGAACCACGGCTACCAGGACACGCGCCACCGCGCGGGCTTCGACGAGCCCAGCGACGTGACACCCGGCGAGCCGTACAACCTCACCATCACGATGTTCCCCCAGTACGACGTGATTCCGGCCGGCAGCAAGGTGACGCTGGTTCTAACCAACAACGACCCGGACATCCAACAGGACGCAACCGGCAGCATGAACACGATCCTGCTGGGCGGCGACAACCGGGCGACGCTGCACTTGCCCCTGGCCCCGGCCGAGGTGGCGCTGCCCCACGACGAGTTGCCCGAGATCTACCCCGGTTACCGCTGAAGCGTCGCTATTGCTCTTCCATTTACCTACTAGCCCTACGGCGACCCTGTATCGAGGGCCGCCATCGGCGGCGGCAGCGGCAGCGGCGGGGTGCCACGCGATTGCCTGAGAAACCAACTGGTTACGGCGCCCACTACATGAAACGGCAATCTATAACAGCCGATAATTGAGAAGCCGTCAAATGCTTTCTGTCAGGCTTGCTATTCGCGTCGTGCTCGTCGTTTTGCTCCTGCTTCCGACCGCTGAAACTGGCGCCGCGGACCAGCAGCAATGCGATGGACTGGATGTTCAAGTCAGCAACGACGCCTGTGCATCGATGCTGGCTGTGAGCGTCTTCGGCGACGCCTCCGGTAACGGCCACTGTACTGCAGGACCCGTGCAATGCGTGGCCGTCAGCGCGACAGGAGACGCCTACGGCGGCGACCCACACCGCAATTGTGCCAGCGGCCTCACGGGCGGACGCACCGTCGTCCAGTGCGTGGCCATCAGCCTCACTGGCAATGCCACCGCGCCCCCGACCTCATCGTGCGGCCACCAGGCCGTGGCTTGCATCGCCGTGAGCGGCACGGGAAACGCCACAGCCGGCACGGACCGCGGGCCCGGGCAATGTCGTGACGGGATCGTGACGTGCGTCGCCATCAGCCCCATGGGCACGGCGCAAGCTGGCCCCGGCACCTGGTGTCCAGCGCCGAGTTGCTCAAGCCTTGATTCCGGCTCGGCCGACGACCCCCCGGAACTGCATCTTCTGTGCATCGCTTCGCAGCTTTGCCCATCCAACGGTTGCGCCTCGGTTTCGATCCAGGTTGATGACGACGCGTGCGCGTCGAGCCTTGCTGTGAGTGGCTTGGGCAATGCGCGCTCAGACGATCGCTACTGCGGGACTGCCCTATCCTGTGTTGCCGTGGCGGGCGGCGACGCGACAGGCTGCCAAGGCCAGCACACAACCGCCTTGGGCCCCACGGGCGCATCATGCATTGCCATCAGCTTGACCGGCGACGCACGCAACGACGCCGGCTGGTGTACCGGGGCCGGCTGCATGGCAGCCAGCGGCACGGGGAACGCCGAGAACCATGCAAGTTGCAACATCGCAGCGGGCTGCCTGGCGGCCAGTGGCACGGGAGACGCGGATAACCACGCTCCCTCGTGCGGACCCACGCCGTGCATCGCCATCTCTGGGACTGGAAA
>JBFJVP010000364.1:0-3393 GCA_041624075.1 Thermoplasmatota archaeon
CCGAGGAGGCACCCCTGGTCGAACCGGATACACTGTTCGAGGACGTGTACGAGACGATGCCGGCCCTCCTGGCGGACCAGCGGGAGTCGCTGCGGCGGGATTTGGAGCGCGGCGTCCACGATGGTCCCCGGGACCACTGACGACCAGCAGCGGCGGGTTGTCGGGCGTGCGCTGCGCAGTTGAGTGTCACACTTTGGCAAGGCCGCCGAGGCCTAGTCCTGGCTTCGAATGGCCTGAACCACGGCTTCGCCAACGGCGCTGCACTTCTGGTCGCCGCCCAAGTCGTACGTGAAGACTTGTCGCGCCACGCAGTCCTCAAGGGCCCGTTCGATGCTTGCGGCGGCCTGGGCGAACCGATGGCCCCCCGTTGCAGCGCGGTGCTCCAACATCATGGCCGTCGCCTGGATCATGGCGTATGGGTTGACGACATCCTCCCCCGTGTGTTTGGGCACGGAGCCGTGAACCGGTTCAAACATGGCGTGCTTGTCGCCGATGTTGCCGCTGGCCGCCATGCCGAGGCCCCCCTGCAGTGCTGCGGCCAGGTCGGTGACGATGTCGCCCAGCATGTTGGGCGCAACGGCCACGTCGAACCATTCAGGGTTGCGCACCAGCCACAGGCAAAACGCGTCGACGTAGGCGTAGTCCTTGGCCACCTTCGGGTACCGGGCCGCCACCTCATTGTAGCACGCGCGAAACAATTGACAGCCTCGGCGCACGTTGCTCTTGTCCACACACGTCACCTTGGCTTCCCGTTGCAGGCCTGCCGCCGCCCGTACCGCCGCCCGGTGCTCAGCCATTTGAAACGCCTTCTCGTGTACCCGCAAGGCCCCCTTGCGCGTGATGATGCGCGTGTCGATGGCCACCTCGTCCTCGCCGCCCCGGCTAAGCATTCCCCGCGTCGGCGTGTAGCTGCCTTCGGTGTTTTCCCGCAGGATCACCATGTCGACGTTTTCCGGCTGCCACACCTGCTGGAATTGCCCCGACACCTTGTGGGGCACGCCCGGGTAGAGCTTGCAGGGACGAATGTTGGCGTAAAGATCCAAGCCGAAGCGCAGCCCGAAGACGACTCCGGCGCCGGCGATGTCGCCGCTGGGAAGACTGACGCCAGGCCAGCCCACCGCGCCCAGAAGCACGGCGTCCGCTTCCTGGCACGCCTCGAAGGCACCTTCCTCCCATTCGCGGCCCTTGGCTTGGTAATACTGGGCGCCGCACTGGTAGGTCTGGACGTCCAGGTTCAAGTCGTGGCGCTCCGCCACGGCGTCGAGAACGCGCAGGCTGACGCCCAAGACCTCTGGTCCAACGCCGTCGCCCGGCAAGGCCACGATGCGGGTCTTTGCCATTGGCGCGGGCATAGGGGCTGGGCATTAAAGGCCCATCAAGGGGGGCAAGGGCGCCTGGGTCGCGGTGCCCAGTAGCTGCCCACAGGCTCCGGGGTCAACGAAGAATGCCGGAGCCCGGCAAGGCGGCATGCCTCCAGCAGTTGGCATCCGCCTGCGCCCTTCAGGGGGGTGCCAACTGCATGACAGCAATGGCCTGGCACCATGCCAGGCTGAGGTTGGCTTGACAGGGTTCGTTCTCGGGAGCTGTGGATGCAGTGCCAAACAAGGAGACGGCGCGGCACTGGGCGTAACCCTGGCAGGTGGTGAAGTCATCGTCGTAGACCGTAGCGGCGTGGCCGGTGCCACTGATGGAGAGGCACCCCAGGGAGGCGATCGTACCGACGCAAGCCTCTGGACCAAACGCGTTGACGGCGTCGCCGGTGCCGCTGACCGCGATGCAGGCGACACCCGATCCGCCGCACGTGTAGTACCCGCGTCCCCAACTGTCCGAGCCGTGGTTGGTCGCATCGCCCGCACCACTGACGGCGACGCAACGGATTCCGTCCCCGGAGCAGTACCAGCTTTGGCTGCCCCGGTTACTGGCATTGCCCGTGCCGCTCACCGCGATGCACGCGACGATGGGTTCACGGCAGTGGCCGCTGCTTCGGGCGTCACCGGTCGCGCTGGCCGCCAACACCGTGCCGCACGCTTGCTCCCCGGCTTGAATGCTGATGGCTGTGCACTCATTGGCGTCGCAGGCCAGGGCCGCCACGCAAGCCTCGGGCGGGACTACCTGCTGGTCGCCGCCCCCAAGCGCCACGCATGAGCCCGTGCCGCAGCTACCGTCCTCGCCGCCACCCCACGCGTCGGCTGAACCCGTTCCACTGACAGCGATGCAGGATCCTGTGCCATCGCAGCCCGCGAAGAAGGCGTCTCCGTGGGTCGTGGCATTGCCAGTCCCACTGGCTGCCAGGCACTGCACGCCAACGATCGATTGACCGCAAACGTAACTGGCACCGGCCTGGTTTTCTGCATCGCCGGTGCCGCTGATCACGAAGCAACTCGCCAGGCCGGTACACCAAGGATCGCCCGACGAGGCGTAGCCGTGCCCGCCATTGCTGGCGTCTCCCGTTCCACTGATGACGATGCAGTTGACGGCGCCGGTACAGCCATCGTATCCAGCTGCGTTGGAGGCGTCGCCGGTGCCGCTCCCAACGATGCAGTGGGCCCCCTGGACGGGCGGGAGAAACGGCACAGTGGGCAACAGCCGAGTACCATCCTGGCAACTCTGAGAGCCCGTGTCTGCGGATGCGTTGCCCGCACCGCTGACCACGACGCACCGCACGCCCGCGCCTCGGCACGAATCACCCTGGCCCGCGTAGGATGCATTGCCGGCCCCCGCCAGAACGATGCAACTCAACAAAGCGCCATTGCAGTCGCCGCTGCCCTCAGCGTTCCCGAGGACACTCAAGGCAACTGTTGTGCCGCACGCATCGTCTTGCACTTCGAGGCTGACGGCATCGGCGCAGGCCTGCGCACTGGCGGGAACGATCTGGATGAGTGCAAGCAGGAGACCTGCCAGCAGTGCTGCTGCACCGGACGGAGTTGCCATGCCCTCTGCAACACGCGCGCCAATTAAGATCGCCGCCCTGTATTACGAATGCTATGCAGTTTCCGGCCTGCGCAGCCAAGGCGCCTCCCGCCCGAATGTTCATCGATGTCCGCAGCCCGCAGCGCCCCAAGGGCTCCCGCGGCCCCGATGCATGCAAGGGGTCGCATGACGGCAACGGCCCGGCACCAGGGCAGGCTGCGCTTGACTTCACAGAGTTGGTTTCAGGGGCCGGCACTTTGGCCGACCTGACCCCGCCCACCAATGCTGGCGCATGCAACCATGAGGATGTGCTTCCATCACACAAGCTCCACCCAATGTCACCCTCCTGGTCGGCGCCGAACGAGGGGGCCCGATGCACTGAAACGGCCGGAGGGGGGCCGTGCGGTGTCAAGGGGCACTGCGTAGGTCGGCGGACGTGCAACCGATCGTCGTCCAGTCGCATTCGTCGTATTCGCCGGTGCC
>JBFJVP010000365.1:0-3361 GCA_041624075.1 Thermoplasmatota archaeon
GTGTGCGACGCAGTTCTGGAACCCTGGATACCGAGGGACTTGACAGGATTCTGAGCGAACCCAGTGTACGGGCCATCAGCTTGGCCAAGCAGCTGAAGGCGCAGGGGGCCGAACTCATCGCGGTCCACGTGGCCAAGGGCGGCGGCGAAGAGGTGCTTCGTGAAGCAATGGCCCACGGCCTCGACCAGGGCATCCTGGTAACGGGCGCGGAGCGCCACGAATCTGATGCGTCCACGCGGGCGGCCACCATTGCCGACGTCTACCGGCAGCACGGGCCCTTCGACGCCGTAATCGGCACGGCCCGCAGCGAATTCGCTGGCTTCAGCGGTGCCTTGGCGGCCGTCGCGGGGCACTTGGATCTTCCATGCGTGGTGGGTGTGCGCACCATCGAATCAACTGGGGGCGGCTTCCGTATCGGGTACCAATCCATTTTCGGTGCCTACGACATCCAGATTCCCCGGCCCTCCGTCATCTTGGCGGGCGATGTGGAGCCGTCCTATCCGACGACTTGGGGCATCCACGATGCGTACAACGAGCGCGGGGTTCTGCGTGTGCAGGCTGACCAGTACACGGTGCAGAAACCGATGACCAAGCGCCAGCGTATTGAGGCGATTCGCAGCGAGCAGCGGGCCGTCGAGGAAGTCGATGGGGCCACGCTGGTTCGTCGCCTTCGCAGCAGGGGATTGGTTTCCGATGGAGGTGCCTAATGTCTGACGAGTGGGGTTTTGCTGACATTTACGCCATGGACAGCGAACCGTCCAAGCAGACGGGTGCGCTGGAGGACGTGAAGGGCGACGACTGGCGCAACATCCTGGTTCTCGGGCGTGCCACGGACAGCGGCGTCTACCCGGAGACGTTGGCCTTGGTGGGTCGTGCCCGCTACTTGGCTGACGAGTTGGGTTGCCGCGTGGAGGTGCTTCTCATCGGCAAGAACCTGGAAGCGGCCAAGCAGGCGCTCAAGAGTTACCCGATCAACAATGTCTACTGTGTCGATGCGCCGGATTACGCGCCCATCGACCACACCGCCAAGATCCTTGAACAGGTGGTGCGCAAGCGTCGCCCGGAACTGGTCCTGGTGTTCCAGAGTCGAACTGGAGATGCGGTGACTGCATTTGCCGCCAACCGGTTGGGCGTTGGTTTTGTCCTAGGTGCCACCGACATCAGTATTGATACCTATGAGCGGCGGGCGATTGTGCGCCACACCGCGGTCAACGAGGGCTTCGAGATCAGCACGGAGATGCAGAATTACCCGCAATTCGTGAGTGTGCAGCGGGGACTGTTCCGCGCTCCGATGGAGGATCCCTACGCGAACGTGGCCATGCATGACTTGGAGGTCAAGACGGGCGAGCCGGCGGACATCCAGGTGTTGGACAAGCGGCCGCCGCCGGAGCCGACCCTGGAGACCGCCGAGTACGTGGTCTTGGTTGGTGCCTATGTGAATACGCAGGAAAAGGTGGATGCTGCCCGTCGCTTGGCTGACAAGCTGGGGGCGGTGCTGGGCGTTTCGCAGAGCGTCGTGGAGCAAGGCTTGGCCGACCGGGAGTTGCAGATCTCGGGTCGCGATCGACACGTGGCGCCGCGCCTCTTGGTGGCGGTGGGCGTGCGTGGCGGCCTGGATATCTTTGAAGGCATTGATGGCAACCCCCTCATTTGCGCGGTGGGCAGCCACCCTGATGACCCCATCGCCAACCATGCGGCGTACCTGGTGCCGGGCGAAGTGATTGAAGCGGTCGAATCGGTGCTGTCGTCGCTGTAGTTCCCGTAGCGAGTCCCAGCAAGCCTGAATGCAGGGCGATGGAGGCCGGTTTGGGCTGGCTCAGATTCCGGCGGGTAGGCTGGCTTCGGGCAGGGGCAAGGGTGCACCGATGCTTTCCAAGGGATTGTTGCCAGGCTCTGGCAGCGGCGCCGGTTCGGGTTCGGCCTGTGGATTCGATTGTGCTTCGGGCTGCGGCTGTGCGGGTTGACTGGGCGTGGCCGGAGGTTCGGCGCTAGGCTCGGGTGTCTCCGGCGATTGCATGTCGGGGGCTTCGGGCAGGGGGCCGTTGGGCTCTTGTGGCTCGGTGGGAGGTTCCATTTGGGGCTCAGGGTCATCCGAGCTGGAGCATCCCGAGAGCATGAGTGCGAGGGCCACTAGGGGCGCCAGTCGACTTGGCCAAGCCATCGGGCTGGGGATGGTCGGTACATGGTAAGGCCGTCACAAAGGTCGCTTGACACCTTGTCCCCCTAGTGGGAGTTGGCACGCGTGGCCACCACGAAGCGACGCGTGAAGGCGAACGGGGTCACCGCGTCGCCGGGGTAGGCGCTTCGAAGGGGGTCGCGGAGGGCTTGCAGGAATGCTGGCGAGTCGTCACCGAGGGCCTCCATGTGGGGGCGCAGCGTCGTTCCCTTGAGCCATTCCAGGACCGGATCACGGCCGCCAAGCATGTGGATGTAGGTGGTTTGCCATGCATCGACTTCGAAGCCCCAGGAACTGAGAAGCTGGGCGTAGCGGTGCAGGTCCAGAACGTGGTCACCGCGCGGGATGTTGGCAAGGCGCTCCCGCCACTCCGGCTGCGTGGCCGCTCGTGCGACGATCTGGTGGCTGGGCTGGTTGTGGTTGGCGGGCACTTGAAAAGCCAGTACGCCGCCAGGCGCCACCCAACTGGCCAGGCGATCAAGGGTCGCCTCGGGATTGGGAAGCCAGTGGAGAACGGCGTTGCTGATGAGAAGGTCTGGTGCCTGTGGGGGCGTCCACGAGGTGAGGTCTGCCTGCTCGAAGGAGATGTCAGCACCGCGAGCCGCAGCCAGCATGGTGGCTGATTGATCCACGCCCAGCACTTGTGCGCCTGCGAATTGCTGCGCCAGGCGGGCCGTGGTTCTGCCGGTCCCGCAGCCGGCGTCGACGATGAAACGGTAATTCCTGGTGGCAATGGCTGCCAACAGGTCGTTGAATGGCCGTTCCCGTTGCGCTGCGAATTGCTCGTACTGCTTGGCGTCCCAGGCCACGGTCAAGGGCACGCCGTGGGGGGTCTTGTGTTTGTCCTGGGCTCTGGGCCCGGGCGCCTACGCGGGCTCGAAGTGCAGGATGTCCGTGATGCGGCCCTCCCGCTCATCCTTCCAGACTGCCTTCACGCGGCAACCGATGCCGATGTGTTCCAGGGCTGCTTCGGGGTCTTGAAGATCCACGCCGCCAAGTAGGGCGAGGATGCCGGTATCGGCGCCGTCGAGCTTGACGATACCGACCGCGTACGGGGGTTCGGGCAGGCCGGGGAAACCCATGTACTGGATCGTGGCCCCCGTGACCGTTCCCGTGTCGGCCAGTTCCACCCACTCGTCGGTGTCCGCGAAGCACGCCTCGCAGAATGCACGGGGGGGCAAGAGA
>JBFJVP010000366.1:0-3359 GCA_041624075.1 Thermoplasmatota archaeon
AAGTGGTCGTCGATGGCCAGCGCGGTGGCTCCGACCAGCCATGCCAGGAACTGGCCCCGCCGCGGCGTCGAGGCGTACCTGAGCGCGGCCTCCCCGAACGCCTGGATGCCCCCTGAACGTTGCATGAGGCTGATGATGGCCGACAGGACCAGGAGAAACAGGAAGATGCCGGCGTTGTAGGGGTTCGCCATCGCCTCGATCAACCAGGCAACCGTGTGCTCGAAGGCGCCCGCCAGGACCGCAGGCACCACGGCCACGCCGCCCGCCCTGGTTGCATGGGCCGCCACGAGGCCGCCGGCGCACAGGATGCCCAGCAGGAGACTTTGGTGTACGCGGCGCGTGGCCAGGGCCACACCGATGGCTACCAGTGGAGGCAACAGTCCAAGGGCTCCAAGTTCGGCCACGGGCGCCGCCCATCCAGGGGGCAGTCGATAGGCGTTGCCCTGGGATGCGGGCGGCCTGGCTGGCTGCGCCACCTTCTTCACGGAGACCTGACGTGCCGGCGCCCGTGGGCATCGACCTCGGCGCCGTCGTCACCAAGCACCCGGTGCAAGCGCGCAACTACGGGGGCCAGTGGGTCGCCTTTGACGCGTGGAACATTCTGTACCAGTTCTTGAGCAGTATTCGGCAGCCCGACGGCACGCCCCTGAAGGACCGCGAGGGTCGCGTCACAAGCCACCTGGCTGGAGCTCTGTACCGGACAGCCAACCTGGTGGAGGCGGGGATCAAGCCTGTCTTCGTGTTCGACGGCGAGCCCCACCCGCTCAAGATGGAGACCTTGGCTGGTCGGGCGGCTCGCAAGGAGGCGGCCCAGGAGCAGTACGAGGAGGCCCTTGCCGAGGGCGACTTGGAGAAGGCCAAGAGCAAGGCCAGTCAGACCAGCCGGCTGAGCAGCACGATGGCCGAGGAAGCCAAGGCGCTGCTGCGTTTGCTGGGGATTCCGGTGATCGAGGCCCCCAGTGAAGGGGAAGCCTATGCCGCCGCCTTGTGCGCCGCCGGCGTCGTGCATGCATCGTGCAGCCAGGACTTCGACAGCCTGCTCTTTGGTGCGCCGCGGCTCGTGCGCAACCTGGCCGTAACGGGGCGGCGCAAGCTGCCCGGCAAGCAGGTTTGGGTGGACATCAGCCCGGAGGAAATCCGCTTGGATGAGGCCCTGGCGGAGTTGGAGTTGAGCCGCGAGCAGTTGGTGGATGCAGCGCTTCTGGTGGGCACCGATTTCAATCCCGGCATCAAGGGCATCGGCCCCAAGAAGGCGATTCAGATCATCAGGGCGGGCGGTAGCCTTGAGGAGGTCCTGGACCGACTCGCCGCTGGGCCCGACCAAGTGGACAAGGCGTGGGAGCGGGCGCTCTTGGAGCAGGGCCAGGCGTTGTCGGATCGGGACACGATCCGGCAGATCTTCCTCAATCCGGGCGATGTGGGCCAGCCCGAGCTGCGCATCGAGAGCCCCGACACGGAGGCGGTGATCGACTTCATGGTCACCGAGCGGGCGTTTTCCCGGCAGCGGGTGGAAGGTGCCCTGGATCGATACGGCGCGGCGCGGGGCAAGGCGGCCCAGCAGTCGTTGTTTGACTTCTAGGGCGCGGCCTCACCCGCCGGTCTCCCCCCACCCCACCCCCCGCATTCATCTGGTTGCAGGGACAAAAATAGCAATACAACCAGCGGCCCGTGTCTCCTTGAGGCAATCATGTCGATGAGAATCATGTTGGTTGCAGCCCTGATCGCACTAACGCTACTACCCCTGGCGACGGCCGACCCGCCCACCGGTCGCGGCGCGCCTCCGGACGCCGCCCTGTTTGGCCTCTGCACGGCCTGGGCCAACAACGACAACGGCCGCCAGCACGGCAACGCCGAGAACGCGCCGCCGTTCGTCCACTTGCAGCAACAGGCTGAGGACGCCGACCAAAGTGTCGAAGAGTACTGCGCCGAAGTCAGTCGGCCCGGCCCTTAGGATCACTCCGGACCTATCTTGACCCCCTCATTCCGTACTTTTGCAGCGCCCTCAGGCTCAACTAGCTCTTGCCAATTCACCGCCAGAATGCAAACCCGCTGGATTCTGGCTGCCGTACTCCTGGCAGGGTGCCTTGGACCCATGCTGCATGGCAACCAGGGCGAACAACTTCCCGAAGCCCTCGATGACCGCAACCCGTTTCCAGTCGACATCGAGGCGCCCCCGCCAGGAGACTCCTACGACGCCGTCGACCGCATCGAACCCGGACGCGACGAGCCATACACCCTCACCGGCCGGGTCCTGGACGCGTCAGGCCACGCCGTGGCCGGGGCAACCGTATCCATCGAGAGCCACAACCTGCGCGAACCCGTCAACAACGTTGCAGCCTACCTGGAGGCCCGCGACGCCACCCGCACGACAACTGGTTCCGACGGCTCCTACCGGCTCAACCTGGAGGGAGGATTCTACCACCTGGTGGCCCGCAAGCCGGGCTTCCTCCCGGGCCGCGCCGAACCGGAGCTGCGCGACGGCCAAGTGACCCGCCAAGACATCGTCATGGCCCGCGACCAAGGACCCCTCGTCGTGGCCCACCGCGGCGCCTCATTCTACGCCCCCGAAAACACCCTCGCCGCGTTCCACAAGGCATTCCTGCTTGGTGCCGGCGCCATCGAGGTCGACGTCAGACTCACGGCAGACAACCACCTCGTCCTCTTCCACGACCTGACCCTTGAACGCACCAGCAACGGAAGGGGACTGGTGCGCGACCACAGCCTCGCCCAGTTGCGCCAATTGGACGCCGGGTCCTGGTTCGACCGCTCCTTCAAGGACGCCCGCATCCCCACCCTGGACGAAGCGCTGGCTCTAGCAGCCCAGTACGGTGGCCGGGTCGTCATCGACCAGAAGGCACCCTCCGAGGACCCAGCGGCGTTCCGGCGGGCCGTTCTCAAAACCGTATGGGACGGCGGCTACCAGGACATAGTCACCATCGCCACGTTCAACGACGACTCGATTCGCTTCTGCCGCGACTGGGGCCACGCCTCCTGCCTGCTGTTCACCAACCCCTCCACGCCGCCAGCCGAACTGCTGGAGCGGGCGCAGCGTGTTGGCGCCCACATCGTGGTTGTGACCCAGCCCGCCATCAATGCCAACGTGGTCAAGGACGCAGCGGCACGGGGCTTGACCCTGTTTGCCGGCACGACCAACGTCGAGCAAGGCTGGCGCCCGCTCGTGGATCACAAGGTGGCCGGCATGCTCACGGACCGACCGGGTTACCTCGTCGACTACCTCATCCTGCGAGCCAGTGCCGGATAGCCGAGCCAGCCAGGCCCAGGCAGCCGCGCCGGAGGTCCGTAGGCGGGAACCCCGGCGCGGTCGATGAGGCAACTACTCGGTCGGCAGGCCAGCCAAA
>JBFJVP010000367.1:0-3357 GCA_041624075.1 Thermoplasmatota archaeon
GCGTGCCATCGGTGGCTGTGACGTTGGCGCGTCGGTTGTGCTGGTCATTGTCCCAACGCACATCCTGGCTCGTGCCGAGGGTGAGGTGCCGAGGCGAAACGTGTTCGTAATCAGGGTAGGAGCCGCTCCCGATATCCACGTGGGCGGGGCCGGCAACGGTACCGGCTTGAACGTCGTTGGGCGTGGCGAGGGGAAGCATCAACAGGATCAGAAGGGCGGCGACAAAGCGCATGTTTTGAAAAACATGGGTTTCTAGAAAGCGCTTTGCGGCGTTAGGTGTCGAGCATGCAGGCGCAGGCCAGCAGGCGCAGGCTTCTCCCTAAATCTGCAAAGGATAATAAACAGCCTGGGTGGCCTCGCCCGCCAACCAGCCGTGAGGTGCTCGGCGCCAGCGTCCCAGTGAACGGAGTCGTACGCGGGGCCACCACGCGTATCTGGGGCAGGCCCAAACCGGTCGAGGAATACCCGCCCCCGCCTCCGTCACCGCTTTTAGCCAACCTCCAGTCGCACGATCCATGATGGAACTGCGGATCGACGGTTGGCGCAAGGGCCTGCGCTTCAGCTCGGCGCACATTACGCCCGAGCACAAGAAGTGCGGCCGGCTGCATGGACACACCTACGCGATCCATCTACGGATGAAGGGCCAGCAGGACGAGTGGGGCATCGTGTTGGATTTCGGCATCATCACGGAGACCCTGAAGGAGATCGGCGACGAGATCGACCACCTCGTGCTGGTTCCAACCGAATCCAACCATTACTCCAACCTGGACATCGACGACGACCATGTGGCCTTCAGGGTCACCGACCCCTACACGGGGGACCCCAAGGAGTTCCGTTTCCCTCGCCAGGATTGTGCGTTGCTGCCTCTGCCGTCGACCACGGCGGAGGATCTGGCGAAGTACGTCTACCAGGAGTTCATGCGCCGCACCGAGTTCAAGACGGAAACCCTGTTCGTCGAAGTCGGCGTGGATGAGGGGTATGGAAAGGGCGCGTGGTACTCGGAGTTCCCTGAGCGTTAGCGAAGGAAACGGAGAGGACGACCGCCTTGATCGCGTGCTCCTTCGGCGGGGCAGGGATCACGTGGCCCCGGCTAGACGAGCTCACCCAAAGGGGACCGTTCCGCGCCATCCTGAATCGCTTCGACCGTCCACGCTGGCCGATACGCCGGCATCCAGGAGCCCATAGACATGGGGAAATGAACGGTCCTCTGCCGGCGATTGTCGGTCTCGTCGACCTCGTCGAAGCGGTCATCCGCATCGATGGTGGCTCGCACGGGCCAGGAGCCAAAACGAAGCGGGTCGACCCACCACACGGACGATTGATCGGTTTCCCCCGGCTGCAGCGTGACGTTGAATTCCAGCAACGGGTGCCACTGGCCTCGCTCACGATATTCAACGGCGACAAGCGCCGTCACGGCCCTTGTGCCTGCGTTGTGGGAATCGATTAGCAGGTAGGGGTATTGGAACGCGACAGGATCGATGGCGCAGGCGCCGTGGCTACATCCGAGGTCAGCCCCGGGCCGCGCCCAGTCGGCTGCGCGGAACCGCGTGATGGACAATTCTGACGTGCCTGGGACGGTCAACTCCAGGGTCAGGTTGGTCGTCGCCTGCTGGCCGTCGGCAGCGGTTGCCCGCACCGAGACGGGCAGTGGGCCCTCGGCCAGGCCCTCAATGTCTGCGGTGTACGTCCAAACGGTTGTTCCCGCCGCCGCGTCCCACGCGCGGGAACCGACCTTCACTTCCACGCGTGTGACGGAGGCCTCGGCTGCCGCGGTTCCGCTCATGGTGAACGCACCCGTGATGACCGAGCCGTCAGCTGGCGCATCGATGGTGAGCGTAGGTGGGGCGCCTTGGATGTAGATCGTGACGGTGTCGCGCACCCACGCGCCCGGGCCAGGGTTTTGCCGGTCGTACGTACGAAACACGTAAGCACCCAAGTCAGCCAAGGTCGTCGAACAGAATTGGCCCGTGAAGTCAAAGTTGCAAAGAAATCCATTTGGCCCGCGAATCGCGCCCTCGCCTCGCCAGCCATCGAAGACAAAGAGGATCTTCGTCGCGCCGGAGAACGCCCAATCATCATTAAATATCATGTTAGCGAAATCAATGATTTCGATGTCCAAGTCTGCCAGGACGTTGACGGCGGCTTTTTCCCGCTGGTACAAGAGGCCTGGCCCGGGCGGCGCGGATGAACTAAGGGCCCGGCCCCATGTGCCATACGCGTCGGGTTGAAGGATGAGGTAGCCGTGGTGACCGAGCGCGGCGAAGGTGCGTGTGCAGGTTGGCTCCAGTACCGTGAGTTGGCACCACTCGGTGCCGTCTGGTGCGGTGATGGTGGTGGGTTCTGGATCCTGCAGGGTCCATTTGATCGTCGTGCCGGGCAGCACCTCCACGTGCCATGGGGATGCGCCGCCGCTTCGTATTTCGACATCGACGAGCGTGCTTGCGCCAGAGGAGACGGCAGGCAAGGGAAGCAAAAGGACGAGCACGGCGGCAGCGATCCAGGGGCGCATGATCACCAATTGCGTTCATCTGATTAAAACAGCGCCGCGGAAGATGCCGCACAGTGCAGGGTACGCCCTGCGTTGGGCTTTCACTGATGCCGCAGTGACAGGGTGAGGGACTCGGACCCACGGTGATCACGCAGACCAGTTCGCAATGACCTCCAGCGCCCGGCCCCATCGCGCCTTTGCAGGTGCAACCAGTTCTTCGCTGGCCATCTTGTGCTCTCGGAAACGTACCGAAGTCCCGGAGGCGCGGGGCTGGAAATCCACCTCAACCGTGGAGCGGCCGTCTTGGGTGAAGCGCCAGAAACGCAGCATCTTGGCGGGCTTCACTGTGCGGACCTCAATGGGACAGTCGGCCTCGAACCGGGCCCCCTCCTCCCACTTCGCAGCTGATCCCAGCCACAGCGCGTGCACAACGGCGTGCCAGGCGGCATCCAGGTCAGAGGGCACCGTGCGCGAGACGCTCGTCTGGAAATCGCCCTCGCAGGTTTGCCCCACCACGCGGCGGCCGATGTGTTGCTCGTAGCGCACGGTCACCATCTGGGACCACCAGCCACTCGTGCCGGTCTCCTCGGCGATCCGTTTGGCGATTTGAGCGTGGCCTAGCTCCTTTGCGCCCCACTGCTCCAGCAGCTCGAACCACTGGGGCCAGGTGCGGCCGGTTGCCGTAGCCACGGCGTCGTCCGAGATGTCCTGGTCGGCCACGCGAGCCGATTCCTGCGCCGCGTTACAAGTTCTCGGCTGCAAAACGGCGCACGACGCTGCGCTGCAACTTGCCGGAATCGGTTCGGGGCAGCTGGTCCGTGAACAGGAAGGCGCGGGGGCGCTGGTGTGGCGCCAGGCGCTGCTCACAC
>JBFJVP010000368.1:0-3334 GCA_041624075.1 Thermoplasmatota archaeon
ATGACGGGCAAGCAGCTCCGGGAAGCAACCGGACTGCCCCGTCGCACCATCTACTCGGCCCTTCGCAGGCTGAGGGATGTGGGTTTGCTGAGGGAGCAGTTGAGCCTGCGGGATACCCGACAACGGTACCTCTGGCTCGACGAGCAAGCGATCAATCGCAACAGCTAACCCCCGAATGCGGAACCTTGACCCCCACTTCCGCGCCGGCCAGCAGCGAAACCCCTTTGCGCTGATCCTGGCCGGCGCAGCCCTTGTTTTTGGATGTCGTCGGTGTCTCTTGCCGAGCCGGAGCGCCCCAGGCCCCGGTTCGGTGCACACCCAACGACCCCACGCCACAGCCACCGCGTTCAAAGCCCACCCCGGACTGCGACACCCGGCGCAATGACGGCCACCGAACGGCGAACCGTTCGATCATTCGGGTGGGGCCGCAAGCGACCCCACGCCACAGCCACCGCGTTCAAAGCCCACCCCGGACTGCGACACCCGGCGCAATGATCGGGCACATCTCTCTGAGCCGGAACGGCCATGACGAGATTGGACTTTGGTGAGCGCCTCCACTCCTGGAAACGCAGACCGGGCACGGCTAGCTACTTGGGCCACCGGCCTGGCCGGCACAGCCCTGGTGGACACCCCACCAAGCGTGCAACCGTTCGATTGCAGAATGCTCATGCTTTATCCGGCAGCCCCGGCGCTCCGATGTCGGTTGGCGGGGCACGGGGCCGAGCGCGGCAGGGGTCTCGCAATCAACAGGTGACCTATGATTCGAAGAAAACTGATCGCGCTGGCGATCGCGCTCGCGTTTGTTCCGGTGGCCACGGCCATGACCGCCCCATCGCTTGGCCTCATGGACGCCCCGGCAGTGGCCCCCAATCCCCTGGACTCTGACCGCTGGGTGGTCGGCTTCTATGAATTGCCCGCCGAGCGCGACGCCTACGCGGGATTCTCCATCCTCGCCGTGAACGAGCAGCTGAAGTTCTTCACCCTGGCAGCACCCAGCCACGCCGCCGTCTTGCAGGCTACACTGGCCGACGACCGCGTGCGCTACATTGAGAGCGACATCAGCGACCACCAGCTGCACTACGTCCCGAACGACTTCTACTACAACCACGCCTCCAACTGGGGCGTCGGAACCATCGGCGCCGAGCAGGCCTGGGACCGCACGCTGGGCTCCACCTCCGTGAAGGACGGCCACATCGACTCGGGCATCGTGGCGAACCACGAGGACCTGTCGGGCGCTCGCTTCCTGCAGGGCTACGACTTCTACGGCGGCGACAGCATGCCCCAGGACGAATCCGGGTGCAACTGGCACGGTTCCCACACCATCGGCACCGCCGCTGCCACCATCAACAACGGCAAGGGCTTCGCAGGCATGGCCCAGATGACCGTCCTCCCCGTGAAGATCTTCGGCGGTGCCCTGTGCTGGGCCGCCTCGACGACCAACCTGGCCAACGCCATCCAGTACGTCGGCGACCAAGGCAGCCACGTGTCCAGCAACAGCTGGGGCGGCGGCAGCTTTTCCACGGCCATCCACGACGCCATCACCTACTCCAGCAACCTCGGCGTGCTGTTCGTGGCATCCTCCGGCAACGGTGGCTGCAACAACTGCGTCGGCAACCCCTGGGTACAGCAGGCGGACAACGCGATCATCGTGACCGCCACCGACTCCAACGACAACGGCGCCTCGTTCAACTCCAAGGGGCCCCAGGTTGATGTCAGTGCGCCCGGCGTCTACATCGGCAGCGCCGGCGGACCTGGCAGCGACTACTACATCATGGACGGTACGTCCATGGCCGCCCCCCACGTCACGGGCTTGGCTGGCTTGATCAAGACGCTCAACCCCTCCTGGACGAGCCAACAGATCACGGACCAAATCATCAACACCGCCGTTGACTTGGGCACTGCCGGGCACGACAACACGTTCGGCTGGGGCCGCATCGACGCCGACGCCGCCACGGCGGGAGGCTCGCCCCCGACGTACCAGTGCAACGACGGCATTGACAACGACGGCGACGGCCTCATCGACTACCCGGCCGACCCCGGCTGCAGCAGCGCGACGGACGACGACGAGTACAACGCCCCGCCGCCGGAGCCCGCATGCAACGACGGCATCGACAACGACGGCGACGGCCTCACGGACTACCCCGCCGACCCCGGCTGTGACTCCGCCACCGACGACGACGAGACCGACCCCCCCACGGGCGGTATCTCGTTGACCGCCAGCGGCTACAAGGTCAAGGGCAAGCACCACGCTGACCTGAGTTGGAGCGACGCCACGGGCGCCAACGTCGACGTCTACCTGGACGGCGCGATCTGGACCACGACGGCCAACGACGGCTTCTACACGTGGACCAACGGTCAGAAGGGCGGCGGCGTGACGTACACCTTCAAGGTCTGCGAGGAAGGCACCTCGACGTGCAGCAATGACGCGGCCGTGACCTTCTAGCCCGGCCATCGACTGGCTGATTCTCTTCCTTTTCCCTCACTTTTCTTGACGCTAGCGACTTCGAGCCAGCGGCGTCGGTTCGAGGCGCGCATCCATGGCCCAGGTGGCGCCGGAGCGCCGCCCCAGCTTGGACGTGCACGGGCAGGCACCCCGAAATCAGGCCGCCCTGCGGCGCGGCGGTTGCAGCCCTACACGCGGGAATGCGCCGTTTCGCTGGCCAGCTTGATGCATTGGTTCTGCCGCAGCGCACCCGGCGCACGGCAATCCTCGCTGCGCTCGACGTTCAGGGTACGGGCGCGGCTGTTGGGCTCGGTGATGCTAACCGAGAACACGAGCGGCTCGGCGATGTGGGCGTCGACGAGGGCCGCATAACCATATGCCGACGCGGCGATCACATGGCAGGTCGCGGCTACAACGGAATGTTCCCGTGCTTCCTCTGCGGCTTGGTGACGCGTTTGTTGACCAGCGTCTCGAGGGCCTTGATGAGCGCGGGGCGCGTCTCCTGCGGCTCGATGACGTCGTCGACGTAGCCCTTGCGCGCGGCGACGTACGGGTTGGCGAACTTGGCGCGGTAGTCGTCCACGAGTTCTGCGCGCTTGGTGGCCAATTCGTCGCCTTCGAGGCCCTTGAGCTCGTTGCGGAAGATGATGTTGACCGCGCCCTCGGGGCCCATGACGGCAATCTCGGCACCGGGCCACGCGACGTTGTAGTCGGCGCGAACGTGCTTGGAGCACATCACATCGTAGGCGCCGCCGTACGCCTTGCGGGTGATGACGGTCAACTTGGGAACCGTCGCCTCGGCGTAGGCGTACAGGAGCTTGGCGCCGTGGCGAATGATGCCGCCGAGTTCTTGGCTGACACCGGGCAGGAAGCCGGGCACATCCACGAACG
>JBFJVP010000369.1:0-3309 GCA_041624075.1 Thermoplasmatota archaeon
CGCACCACTTCGCCAACCTGCCCCGCAGCGGGTTGGCCACGACGGCGTGGCGCCGGTTGGCACGTCAACACCCTCGTGGCTCCCGGGCCATGCCAGCCTACCGTGTGGGCGCGCGCAAGTACCGACGACTCTACCGCGCCGCTAGCGCACCCATTCGCCTTGACGCCAGCACGTCGTACCTCATGGACCCGGACGCGCCGCGCCGCATCCACGAGGCGGTACCTGAAGCCAAGATCCTGGTGACCCTGCGGGACCCGGTGGAACGCGCTTACAGCCACTATCTGCTGGATCGGAGCCGGCAGCGGCAACGCCTCGATTTCCATGAGGCGCTGCTTACCGATCGCGACTACCCGGATCGGCGCTGGGGCCGCGCTCCCCTGTACTGGGAGCAAGGGGAGTACGCCAAGGGGCTGGCGCGGTACCTGGATCTCTTTGGCGACCGCGTCCTGGTCCTGACGTTTACCGAACTCACTAGGCAGACTGAGGCGACGCTGCACAAGGTCTGTGATTTTCTTGGCATCGACAAGGCGGCGCTGGCCCAGGTTGACGCAGGCAAGGCACACAATGCATACCAAGAACCCGCAGGGCGCCTCGGCAGGTTGGTTGCCGGCAGCGGCGTGGCAAAGTCGTTCGGGCGGCTTCTGCCCACAAGCCTGCGCAACCAGGTACTCAAGCGAATCTCCAAACCCAACGCCGCCAAGCCCCCCATGGAGCCCGCCGCCAGGGCGTTGCTGGAGGCGCATTACGCACCGCTGATGCGTGAACTGGAGGGCCTGATTGGGCCGCAGCCGGAGTTGTGGCCTTGGGGTCAAGCCCAGCGTCAAGCCCAAGGCGGCTCGCCCGCAATGGATGCCAGCCGAGCCCGATCTGCCCGGTAGTGGGCGCGCAACGCCTCCTCCGCCTCGTGGTCCGCCGCCGCGTTGGTGGGCGCGCCCCCGGAGCGAGACCCTGCATTCCACGTCTTGAACCAGTAGCGCATGCGCCGTTCCAGGCGGCCTGGCAGCAGCCGCCGGGCAGCCTTTGCGGGTCCTGCTCGCAGGGCATCTTCGAGCCAGGGCAGGCGCCGTGCGCCCCCGCCCTGGTGGTAGCGTTCATCCAGATCGGTGGGCAGGAAGGAGTCATCCACGCCGAGGAAGCCGTAGATGGCCCCGAGCACCTGGTCTGGCCTTCGATCCAGGTCGCGGCTCCAGCATACCAGCAACTGCTGGCGCGGGAAGTGCCCCAGGAAGTCGTCGAGGATGCGACCGTACTCTCCCTGGGTGATCACCGCGTTGGCATCCGTGGGCGCCGCCCGGGTCGCCGCCAGCCGAGGGGGCTCAAGCTCATCCCGGACGGTGGTGGCGAAGTCCCTCGTTTCGACGCCGCGCCGGTAGAGCATGCGGTGGTGGCTGCGTGCCCGAGCCACAGGGTCGCGCAAGACGGCAACCAGCCGGGCATGGGGTGCCGTGTCCGCGATGCGGGCAGGAACATCCGGAAGGCCGAGCATGTACTGGGGCGTCACGGTCCCCCACAAGCAGTCATCGGGCGCGCCGCCAAAGAACGTCTGAAGGTACCAATCCAACCCCTGCGCCCAGCGCAGCTCGTTGGAATAGAACGGCGCTTCCTTCTCCGGCGGCAGCCAGAGTTGAGGGTGGGCCTCCAGCCACTTGAACAGACTGGTCGTGCCAGCCTTCTGGGCGCCGATGACGAAGAAATCCAGCGTCGGCTTCATGCATCCCTCTTTGGCCACACGCCGGGCACGGGGCCGGGCCGGATTCCGATGGCGCGGTACACGAAGACCATGAAGGCGGTGTTCCAGGCGATCGTGCTCACAAGCGTTGCGATGGCGGCACCGTCGATGCCGAGGCGGGGAATCAAGAGCAAGTTCAGGATGCCATTGAGGACGGCTGCGGCCAGGAAACCGACGGCGCTCCAGGCTTCCTTGTGGGCCATGATGAGCAGCAACCCGACGGGCCCCACCGCGGCGTTGTAGACTTGGGCCGCCACCAGGATGATCAAGGCGGCGCGGGCAGGGGCGAAAGCGGGGCCAAACAGGGCCAGGAAGACGCCGGACAGGAGGACCATGCCCAAGCCCACGCCGAGTCCGAGGAGCATCGTGATGCGGGTCTGCTTGGTGATGATTCGTTGCAGCGAGGCCAACTTGCCCTCGGCCAGCAGCGACGCGAAGGTGGGGCCGACCGCCTGGTTGATGGCCAGCAAGGCGAAACTGACCAGATCCGACCCCTTGGTGGCCACATCGTACAAGCCTGCTGCAGCTTGGCCCTCCATCCAGCCCACCATGACGATGTCGAGCCTGCCGTTGATGACGTGGATGCCCGACAGGATGGTGAGGGGGATTGCCGCGCGAGTCCATTCACGCGTGGCATACCTTGGCGGCACGCCGCGCGCCTCGGCTGGCCGAGCGCGCACCAACACCACGACGCCCACGATGAACGCCAGGGCCACGGCCGCCACCTGCAACTGCACCGCCAAGATGGATGAAGGACGCGCCAGGGTGAACCCGATGGCAATCAGGACCAGGAAGAAGACGTGCTGCAACAGCAACTCCGGCATCTGACCGATCACCACCCGGTTGAGGCCCTGGGTGGCCGCCTTGCGCACCCGCATCAGGGTCAGCAACGGAACCAGCAGCATGGCCCACAGGAACGTCACGCGGAAGTTGCCTTGCAGGGTCTGGTTGGCTACCGCCGCCGCCGTGCCCGCCAACAGGAGCGCCACGGCGAGCGTTGCCTGGTTGGCCCGACGATACATGCCACGGGCCAGGCCCCACTCCCCTTGCACCCGGTACACGCTGGTAGCCCGCATGACCAGGCGGTCCATGCCGAGCACCGCCGGGACGCCAAGCAGCACCGACCACGCGAAGGCCAAGGCATACGCACCATAGCTCTCGGCGCCCAGCAGGCGAGCCAGGACCACGCCGGTGAGAAACATGAGGCCCGCGTTGGCAACCTTGAGCAGCAGGGAACCGGCAGCCCCGACCGCCAAGCCTCGCTCCGTCGCGTCTGATGGGCGCAGGCCCCGCAGTGCGCGAGCGAGCCGCTTCACGCCCCCTCCGTATCGTTGCCCTGGAAGAGGAGAACCAAGAAGACCAGGCCCGCCAGGAGGAACAGAAGCGTGACGCCGCGCAGTTGCCGGGCCACGGGGGAGACCTCCTGCCCAATGATGCCCACCACCAGGACAAGGCCCAGCGCCGCCGTCAACCACCTCGTCAAGCGCGGGTCCCGCAGCGTTTGCAGGCTGGCGACGGCGGCCATGGCGGCCCCCACGGCGGCAGCGCCCACGATCAGGAGCACGTACAACAGCATCAGC
>JBFJVP010000370.1:0-3266 GCA_041624075.1 Thermoplasmatota archaeon
ACAGAAGTCCACTTCGCCACGAAGAACCACGCCCATTGGCGAATTGTGGTGAGCATTGTGTACGTGCAACTGAAGGCTGTTGGTTTGGCCCGGCAAGAAGTTGGCGACCGTCGTAATGGTGTGGAGTTGGCGGAAGTTGGCGGTGGACGAGCCGGTGAGGCTGCCCAGCAGGTTGCCATTGAGGTAGATGTGGACATTGTTGTCCACGGCCACATCCACGTCAAGCAGGGGCACCGCGCTGGCACCCACCCAAAACGTGTGCTCGAAGACGTAGGTCCCGCTTGGCATGGCGTACTGGGCCCGGGGCGCCAACCACTGGGCGGGCGGCGCGTCGATGTACGATCCAGGGACTGCTTCGTACACAATGGCGGGGCCGGTTACCGGGCCGCTGATGACAGTCCAGTCCGGGTCGATACTGCCCGGGGCCAATTGGAAGCCGGGGTCAGCGCCCGTGTCGAGGCTGTGCAGGCACGGGTCGAATAGCCCCTCAGCCGCGGCTGTGGGCGCCAATGGCAACAGGACCGGCGCAAGCGCCAGCACCAGGCAGAAGTTGATTGTCTTGAAGCAGCGTTGAGTCATTTCCAGCTCACCTGAGCCCCGCGCACAGCATGCCGGGGAACGAGTCGTGAGCCTTGGCGGCAGTACTAAAGCGCGCTCGCCGAACTTGTTGATTTTGCATCATGTAGGGTGCAAATGCCCGGTCTTCTATCACGTGGCGCCGCAAGGAGTTTGGCGGATGGATGCCGGACCCGCCGGTTCGGCGGCCATGGGATGAGTTCCCCTTGCACTCACTGCCCCGGCGCCATGGGTTAAGCCCGCGGCCAGCTACCACTGGGATGCCAGGGCGAAGCCCATGACTGCTGCAACTCCATCACCCGACCAGCGCGCCAGGTTCATTCCCATGCGCCGCCAGCAGTTGGCGCGGCAACTCGCGGAGGCCAGCGGCAACGGCTTCTCCCAGGCCGCAGACCTTCTGCATCATGTTCTGCGCTTCGAAGCCGACGAACGCGCCGAACAACTCTCCGAGGCATACGCCCCCTTTGACCCCGATCCGCTGGTGCCAACCGAGCCCACCGACGATCCGGACGGGTTCCTGGCCGCAGCCGACGAAGTGCTGGAGGAAGCCAACTTCCGCCGCGTGTCAAACCAGGAAATCGAGGCCGCGTTCGGTGAGAAGAGCCTGTTTCCCCTCAAGGCCCACGTGGACCTGGAAGAGTACGATGTTCTGCGCCTGTACCGCCGCGGTGCGGCCATCCGGGACGAAAAGGTGCGCGGGTGGTCCACCCTGTGGCGATGGAAGACCCGACGCCTTGACCTCTACGAGCGACTGGTCGTGATCATGCGCCTCAAGGACGAAGTGCTGGAGGGCGACGACACATTCCGCACGCAGGGTATGGAACCTGGCAAGATCTACCTCAAGCTGTTCAAGAACGTCCCCAAGGCAGACCTGGAGATGGTGCTGCCCAACACCCAGTTGCGCCTACGACGCCTTGACCGCGCCCTCATCGGGGGACCCCTGGTCTTCGGCGTCGGCTGGACGCTGTTTCAGAGCATCGGCATCATAGCCGCCATTGTGACCGGCGCGTTCGCCTTGTCTCTGGACGACCCCGGCCTGCGGGCATTCGGCGGCTTCCTGCTCGTGCTGGGCGGATACTTGTGGAAAACCCACTCCAAAGTGAAGACCACCCGCCTGAAGTACATCAAGACACTCAGCCAAGGCCTCTACTTCCGCAACTTGGCCAACAACCGTGCAGTGCTGGAACAACTGTTGGCCTACGCGCAAGACGAGGAGGAAAAAGAGGCCCTTCTTGCATACCACTTGCTGGTTAGTGAGAAGGACATGAACACCGCACAACTGGACGCACGGGCGGAAGCCTGGATCCAGGAACGTACCCAACGCGCCACCGACTTCGACGTTGCCGATGGCATCCAGCGGCTCAAGGGCCTCGGCCTCATCAAGTACACGCGGGGCAAATGGCACGCGATCAAGCCGGGCGCTGCCGCCAAAGAATTGGACAAGCGCTGGGACCTCGCCTTCAATGCCTCGGGCCAGCCGGCGGCGGTCAAGTCCACGCCAGCAAGAACGCCGTGAATCAAGTCCCGCCCGGCGGCTCGGCACGCGCCTTGGCGACCCGCAGCCCAGCGATCACCAGTTGAGCGACTGCCACGACCACCGATGTACCCAGCACCCACTGGCCGCCCGCCCCAACAAAGACGCCGTACGCCAACCCGGCCAACCCCGCCACGATCCCAGCCCAAATGACCGGCGCCCGCCCACGCAGCCACGACGACAACCACAAGGCGGGCACCACGGTCAACCCCGAAAACAGGGTCGCCAGCCAGCGGTCCACGCCACACCATTCAAAGCACGCGTCCGGGCCCACCGGCTCGGGTTCCAGCAGCCACGCTGCGACGCCCAACGTCAACGCGCCGAGCAACGGGGGGATGCGATGCCACTGACTCATGGCGGGCGGGAGTCTCTGGGGCCCTGTAAGGCAACCGACGCCCGGCGCAGGAACGTGCTTCGCAGGTGGGCGCCGATGCGCTTTGCGGGCAGCAGGCCCTCCCCCGCGCCTCACGATGCTCGACCATGTGGCAGGCACTCGGCTTGCGCCGAGGCCAGCCGCAGGATCAGCGCCCTAGATGTCGAAGCTGATGCCCTGCGCCAGAGGCAGGTCTTTGCCCCAGTTGATCGTGTTCGTCTGGCGGCGCATGTACTGCTTCCAGGAGTCGCTGCCCGACTCGCGGCCGCCACCGGTTTCCTTCTCGCCGCCGAACGCCCCGCCGATTTCAGCGCCCGAGGTGCCGATGTTGACGTTGGCGATGCCGCAGTCGCTGCCGCGGTGGCTCAGGAACGTCTCGGCTTGGCGCAAGTCGTTGGTGAAGATGGCGCTGCTGAGGCCTTGGCGCACGTCGTTGTGCCAGGCGAGCACCTCTTCGAAGTCCTCGTACTCAAAGAGGTACAGGATCGGCGCGAAGGTTTCTTCCTGGGCAAGTTCGAAGTCGGGGAAACTGGGCGCCTTGAACAGCGTGGGCTGGACGTAGCACTTGCCCAGTTCAGGTAGCGTTTCGCCGCCAAACAGCAACTCGGCGCCTTCGCCCTTGGCCGCGTTGACGGCGTTGGCGAACGTGGTGACGGCTTGCTCGTCGATGAGGGGGCCCATGTGGTTGTTCTTGTCGAGGGGGTCGCCGACCTTGAGTTGGCCGTAAACCTTGGCGAGCTTGTCGGTGAACTCCTTGGCGATGCTCTTGTGGAGGAACACGCG
>JBFJVP010000371.1:0-3254 GCA_041624075.1 Thermoplasmatota archaeon
ATGGGCATGAACGTTCCCGCCCTCGCCGCCGGAGCGTCCCATACGCTTTTTTCCTTGCCCGAGTCCCATCGGCCCCGTGCCCCGCACGATTCTCGATGAGGCCAAATGCCCCGCCTGCGGAGCAGCAGGCCTGGAGTACAAGGCGGTAACTGTCGAACTGCCCTACCTTGGCAACTCCTTGGAGACCCTCATTCGCTGCCTCCAATGCGGCTACCGGCACACGGACTTCGTGCTGACCGAAAGCCGAGACCCGACCCGAGTCAGCTTCCGGGTTATTGAAGCGGAGGACATGAGCGTACGGGTGGTCCGCTCCTCCAGCGGCACGATCCGCATTCCGGAGCTGGGCATCCTCATTGAGCCCGGCATCTCCTCCGAGGCCTTCATCAGCAACGTTGAGGGGATCCTGGTGCGCATTGAGCGCGTCCTGGATCAACTCCACCGCGACGCTGAAGAGGACGATGTGCGCCAACGCATCGAGGACCTGCAAGGCTTCCTCGGCCGCATGCGGGAGGGCGCTGCCGACCCGGTAACCCTGATCGTGGAGGACCCCTTTGGGAACTCAACGATCATCGCCCCCAAAGCGGTCTCCGAATTGATCCCTGAGGACGAGGCGGACAAGCTGAAGGTGGGCATGATGATCATCGACCCGCAGGGCGACTTGGCCCAGCACATGGACCCCGATGATGACCCGCCCGCAGCGGCTCCCTAGTTGGGTGGAAGAAGGAAGATGTGTGCGAGCTAGTGCCGCTTAGGTGGTCTTGAGGATGCCCAGCGTCGGCTCGTAGACGAGGCCCTTGTCCATGAGGCGGTTGAGCGCCTCATCCACGTCGTCGCTGCTAACCGAGTCCGAACCCGCTTCTTGGACGATGTCATCCCAGTTGGCTCCGCGGTCGCCTTCCAGCTTCTTGACCGTGGCCAGAACCGCGTCGTCCAACTCGTCGTTGACCTCGTCGGCAGGCGTCGGGGCTGGGGGTGTCCATGCAGGAGCCGCAGGTGCGCCGGCTTCAGGTCGGCCATCGTCGGACGGGGCCACGTGGTGAACGGGCACGTCGCTGCCCTCCACCAAGTGGTTGGCCGCCCCACGAACCGTTTCCCAGAACCGGGGCAACTCGGTCCAGCCGTACCGTTCCTTCGCCAGCACAGCCCCCTCGGCCGCTGCTCGCCCCAGGCCGCTCTTCACCAAGGACTCGACCGACGCGTCGTCATCCGTTTGCACCAAGTGGCTGGCGCGCAGGCGCTCCGTGCTACGGCGAACCGTGTCCAGGATCCAGTGATCGCGCGTCGACTCGTCGACCAGGTTGATGGATTCGGGGCGAATGGAGCAGAACACGCTGCCGGGCTCGGGTTCGTATGTGCGCGCCTTGCCCGTCACGGCCACGAAGCACGGGGGCTCGAGGTTGCTCAGCGCCAGCGCCGCGTCGGGCTGGTACTGCCCCGCGTACACCGTGAATACGCCCGTGGGGTCGCTGATGCGGGCCCGCATGAGGTCGCCCGACTCGCCCACTTGTTCCACATCGGTACAAACACCCACCACGTGCAGCCGGTTCATCTTGGCGCCCAAGGGGCTGATGACGTAGCTGGGGTCCTTCTCGCCCTGGCTTTCAATGGTGGCACGACTGGCGTTGAATTCCGCTGCGAAGACCCGGTGGGCCACCTCGCGTTGGAACGCCATCAGAGTCCCTCCTGGGCTTCGTCCAGTTCAGCCAGCAGGGTCCTGGCCTCCGCCATGACATCCGGTTTGTGCTCCGCCATGGAGCGCGTGATGAACATGGGACCAAAATCGTCGCTGCGAGCGTCGCCGCGCATCTCGAACACGCGGCCGGTCAGCTTCTCCGCCAACTGGTCCTGGATGATCTCGTACCGCATGGCGTTGCGGGCCTCGGTGAGGCAGGTGTCCAGGTTCTTGCCGGCCAGTGCTTCGGTGATGTCGCGCATGGCCACCATGTTGATGGCGCCGGTGCCATCGTCGATGACGGCCTTGATTCGCAGATCTGGTACGCCGCCGTCGTCCGCTTTGCCGTGCAGGCGGCATTGGCCAGATACCAGGACTCGGCTGCAACTGCTGTCGGTGCAGCGGAACACCAGGCCAGAGCCGGGCCGTACCTCTAGCAGCGTTGCAACGACCGTGATGTCGTTGGCGTTGGCGCGGTCGATCACCTCAGCGAGGCGGACCACGGGGCTCTGGTCCAACTCTTCGACTGGAGGCAGGCCGGAGGCGGCCTTCTCGATCTTGGCGTCGGCGTCGAAATTGAACTGTGGCACGCCACGGAAACTTCGGATGTAGCCGCCTTCAACGGTAACCGCCTGGCCCGGTTCGAGTCCGTGGTCGTGCCAGGACGTGTACTCCACCTTGCCGGTCTCGTCAGCGAATTGGCCGCTCCACAGCTTCTTGGGCTCGCCGCGGGCGACGACCTCCCGTTCGTTGACATCGAGGATCCGGCCCTTCACGCGGAAGCCGCGCAGGCCTGGCTGAAGCTCGGCGACGGTAACATCCCGGACTTCCTGTTGGACCTCCGGTAATTCGCTGGCGTCGCGCTTTTCCAGCCGGCAGCGGTCACCGAAGTTGATCTGGGTTTCGCCGTTGAATTCCTTGGTGTATGCGCCCTTGATGGCGACCACGTCGCCTTTTTCCAGCCCTTCGAGGGGGCGCCAGGACGTGTAGGGCTTGGTGCCGCTTTCGTCGCCCAGCAAGCCCCAGTAGATCTGTTTCTCCTCGCCGCGGGCCATGACGCTCTTGGTGTTGAGCGTCACGAACCGAACGAGCAGGTTGACGTACGGCACGCCGCCAGGGACGTCTGCGAGCAGGACTCGCTCCTGGTTGTCCAGGTTGGGTCCTGTAGGTGCCGCCGCGGGGCCGCCCTGCACACCGTGATGGCGCAGGATCGTCTTGATGGCCTGGTCTACGGGGACGCCGTATTCCAGGTACTTTTCGAATTCAGCTCTGAGGTCGTCCTCACTGACCTCTGTTCCGACCTTGTCTCCAAGCGCCCTGGTGAGTTTCTCGAGGTGGGGCGCGATTTGCGCTTGCGTTTGCATGGAGTCGTGCTCCAGCAGCCGGATCGGGGCCGGCTACAGGCTCCGCATTGGCGCTTCACAGATAAGCAAGGGCTGGCAGGGGTGAGTGGAACCACTGGAGCCGATGGAACCAGGCCCAACCGACATCCACGCCCAGGCAGCGGGCCATCGACTGGTGCCTCCGGCTGACCCCTGGTTCGAGGGGGGCGATGCGGATCAAGGGGCGGGGGGCCCCCAAA
>JBFJVP010000372.1:0-3239 GCA_041624075.1 Thermoplasmatota archaeon
GCCGTTGGGTGCAGCCGCCCGGTGGCCGCCGACCTGAAGTGGCTTGGCGAAGAGCACTGGATCGGTCTGTCCGGCAACGAGATCAAGCCCAAGATCTACTTCGCCGCCGGCGTCAGTGGTCAGATCCAACACGTGGCCGGTATCCGCGGCAGCAAGCTCATCGTGGCCATCAACACCAACAAGGACGCGCCGATCTTCCAGGTCAGCGACTACGGCATCGTCGCCGACTTGTACAAGGTGCTGCCCGAGATCACCAAGGCCCTGCAAGGCTGACACGGCCCGGTCGCTGGCGGTGCCACCGGCCCGGCCGCGGCCGCATCCAAGGACCACGGGACGACGCCTCCGGGGCCCTTAGCAACAGCTCTGGCCGGCATCCGGCCCGGGGGAGGGGCCACAAAAGGGCCGACGCCCAAGATGCCTGCATGGGAGTGAGTACTATCGTGGGCGTCGAGAAAACCGTGATAAGGAGGGAGGCACACGTCCCCTTGTGCGCATCCTACCGATCGCCATCCTTCTTGCCCTGACGCTCAACGGCTGCCTCGGGGGCCTCACCGGCTTCGACAACGTCGAGCCGAAGGACTACATCCGGGACACGGAGTACAAGAAGTGGGTCATCGAAATCGATTACGTCTCCGGCCACCGCCCCAGCGATGCGGCCATCAGCCTGCTCACCCAGCGCCTGAAGGAAGTCGTCCAGAAGGACACCATCACGGTGCAGATCGGCAACGTGCTGCCTGGCCAATCCACGTGGTCCGACAAGGACATTGAGCGCTTGGAAGACCAGCACAAGAACCAGGAGACCGGCGGCGACACGGTGGTCACGTGGGTCGCGTACCTGGACGGCAAGAGCGCCCACGGCGACGGCGTACTGGGCGTGGCATACGGCTACGACCGCATCGCCATCTTCGATGAGGCCATCGAGGGCGCCTGCACGTTGCTCACCGGCTGCGCCTTTGCGCAAGGAGACATCGAGCAGGCGGTGCTGATCCACGAATTCGGCCACGCGCTGGGCCTCGTGAACCGCGGCACCCACATGGTCAACCCCCACGAGGACGCGCAGCACGCACGCCACAGCAACAACCGCAACTCGGTGATGTACTGGGCCGTGGAGTCGGCCGGGAGCCTGGGCTCGTTGAACAGCATCCCCAAGACCTTCGATAGCAACGACAAGCTGGATCTGTGTCGGGCCGGCGGCAAGGGCAGCTGCTAAGCTGCCCCGACGGTCCGACCGGATTCGGGTCACGCCAGTGACGCGATGATGTCGGGCCGGCGGCAAGGGCAGCTGCCAAGCTGCCCCGACCGCCCGACCAGATTCGCGTTGCGCAAGTGACGCCCCGACGCATCCGGCCGCACCCTGTCGGCCCAAGCACGCACCAGCCAGCGCCTTCGCGTGGTTTGGACTGCTTTAAGGCCGGAAAGCCGCTGGCGACCTCCAATGGCCGAGGGTCAGTGCAGCAATTACCCGGAGATCCCTTGCCGCGTCAGCCTGGAGCTGATGCCGGAACCCACCGCGTTGTGGATGTACGGGCTCACTGCCGTCGCGGTCGCCATCGCCGCCTTCGGCGTCTACCAGATGATCAGTGTCTGGCGCCTTGGCAAGTCCTGGAAGCCAGGCGACTGGAAGGTCGGCCTAAAGCGCTTTGTGAGTGCCATCGGCACCCACCGCAAGTTCAAGCAAGAACCCAAGTCCGGCAGCAACCACAGCTGGGTGTTCTTTGGGTTCTTCGTGCTGTTCATCGGCACCACTCTCGCCGCCATCGACACCGACTTCGTCGAATTGATCCTCAAGGACAAGTTGCTGGAAGGTCCCGGCTACTTGCTCTACGAACTGGTGCTGGACCTGTTTGCGATCATTTTCATCATGGGCGTGATCTTCATGCTGATCCGCCGCTACAAGGAGAAGCCGGCGCACCTGCACAAGACCGCCCGACCCGAAGCCCCCTGGCTCAAGATCGGCGGCGACGCCTACGCGCTGATCTTCCTGCTGCTCATCGGCATCACCGGTCTCGTGCTGGAAGGCCTGCGCCTGCACTACCAGAAACTGGAACACGGCATCGACTACGCCCAGTGGAGCTTCGCGGGCAACGCCTTGGCCAACTGGGTCTTCAACGGGATGACCACGGAACAGGTCGTCGCCATCTACCCAACGCTGTGGTGGTTCCACTTCGCCCTCTGGACGAGTGTCCTGGCCATCCTGCCCTGGACCAAGATGAAGCACATCCTCACCAGCAGCCTCAACGTCTTCTTCCACGACGAGGAGCGCCAAGCCAAGGCGAGCCTCCCGACGCCGTTCAACCTGCAAGAGATGCTGGAATCCGGCGACATGGATCTGCCGGACGTGGGCTACAGCAACATCCGGGACTTCACCTGGAAGGACCGCCTCGCCCTGGATGCCTGCACCAACTGCGGTCGCTGCGAGGCCCAGTGCCCGGCCACCGCCGCCGGCCGGCCGCTGTCCCCCCGCAAGCTCATCCAGGATCTGAAGGCGCACATGTGGGAGGACTACTACGCGGAACGCGCCCACGTCAAGGGCGGCGGCAAGGCAGCCGGGACCCTCGACGAGAACGACCAGCCCGTCGCCGACGCCTACCAACCGCAGAAACTCACCATGGTGGCGGACGGCAGCCTTGCCACGCAGATCGACGAAGCCACCCTGTGGTCCTGCACCACCTGCCGTGCCTGCATGACCGAATGCCCCGTGGACATCGAACACGTGGACATCATCACGGAAATGCGCCGCGCCCAGGTCATGGAATCCAAGCTCGACGAACACCAGCAGAAACTGCTCGTGAACCTCACCAACGCCGGCAACCCGTACGGCTTCCCCATGGCGGACCGCGCCGACTGGACCAACGGCCTCGCTGAGGACGTGTCGGTCCCCATCGCCTCTGAGCTGCAGGCCCGCGGCGAGAGCTTCGAGTACCTCTGGTGGGTCGGTTGCTCCGGCAGCTACGACCCGCGCAACCAGAAAGTGACGCAAGCAGTGGCCAAGATCCTCAACGCCGCGGGCGTCAAATTCGCCATCCTGGGCGTCGAGGAGAAGTGCAACGGTGAGACCGCCCGCCGCCTCGGCGAAGAGGGCCGCTTCCAGCAATCCGTCATGGAGAACCTGATGGTGATGCAGCAATACGGCGTCAAGAAGGTCATCACCCAATGCCCCCACTGCTTCAACACCCTCAGCAACGAGTACCCCGAATTCGGTGCCGAGTTCGAGGAAGTCATCCACCACACGCAACTCA
>JBFJVP010000373.1:0-3231 GCA_041624075.1 Thermoplasmatota archaeon
GCCCAAGAACAGGTTGTTGCTGATGTTGTCCAGGTGGCCGCGGTACTTGAGCCACGGGCCGGCCTGGCTGATGTGATCCGTGGTGCACTTGCCCTTGGCCTTCAGAAGCAGGGGCATCTCCACGAAGTCGCCGGGCAGGTTCCACTTGGGGAACGGCGACAGCAGCTGCAAGCGGTCCGAGTCGGGGGCCACGTTGACCTCGACGCCGCTGCCGTCGGCGGGCGGGGCGAGGTAGCCGTGCGGGTCGGGCACGAAGCCACCCTCGGGCACTTCCGGCGCCGGCGCCGGGGGCGTGAGCTTGAACGACTTGCCGTTGACCGTCACGTCGTCGGTGAGCGGATTGAAGCTGAGGCTGCCGGCCAAGGCGTAGGCCATGACGATCTCGGGGCTGCCGATGAACGCCAGCGTCTTGGCCGAGCCATCGTTGCGCTTCGGGAAGTTGCGGTTGTAGCTCGTGATGATCGTGTTCTCCTCGGCGTTTTCCGAGGATTCACGGTTCCACTGGCCGATGCAGGGCCCGCACGCATTGGCAAGCACGGTGGCGCCAGCGGCGTTCAGCTTGTCCATCAGGCCATCGCGCTGGATCGTCAAGTGAACCTGCTCGGAGCCCGGCGTCACCAGCAGCGGCGTCTTGGCCTTGGCGCCGTGGGCCATGGCTTGTTCGGCCACCTCGACGGTTCGCACGATGTCCTCGTAGCTGCTGTTGGTGCAGCTTCCAATCAGGCTGGCGGACACGTGGTCAGGGTAGCCTTCCTTCTCGACGGCGGCGCGCATTTCGCTCACCGGCCGGGCCAGATCGGGCGTGTGGGGACCCACCAGGTGGGGCTCCAGCGTGTCCAGGTCAATGTGGATGACGCGGTCGTAGAACTTCTCGGGGTCAGCCAGAACCTCAGGGTCGGCCACCAGCAACTCGTCGTGGTACTGGTCCGCCAAGTCAGCTAGCGCGTCGCGCGCCGTGGAGCGCAGGTACACGTTCATACGCTCGTCGTGGGGGAACACGCTGGTCGTGGCCCCGTGCTCGGCACCCATGTTGGTGATCGTGCACTTGCCCGTCGCAGAAATGGACTCGCAGCCGTCGCCGAAGAACTCGATGACCGCGTTGGTGCCGCCCTTCACGGTGAGAATGCCACAGAGCTTGAGGATCACGTCCTTGGGGCTGCTCCAGCCATTCAGCTTGCCCGTCAACTTCACCCCGATGATCTTGGGGTGCAGAACTTCCCAGGGGAAGCCAGCCATGACGTCCACGGCGTCCGCGCCGCCAACACCGCTGGCCCACTGGCACAAGCCGCCGCCGTTGGGGGTGTGACTGTCGGTGCCAATCAGCATCTGGCCAGGGAAAGCGTACTGCTCTAGGGCCACTTGGTGGATGATGCCCGCGCCGGGCTTCCAGAACCCGCACCCGGTCTTGGCCGCAGCTGTCCGGAGGAAATCGTACACCTCACCGTTGGTCGTATTGGCCGCGTCAAGGTCCGCCTTGGCGCCCACCTTCGCGGCAATCAAGTGGTCACAGTGGACCGTCGTCGGCACGGCCGTGGTCGGCTTGCCGGTCGTCAGGAATTGCAGGATGGCCATCTGCGCCGTGGCATCCTGCATGGTGATGCGGTCCGGGCGCAGGTACAGGTAGCTCGTGCCACGGTTCAACTCCGCACCAGCCGGGTCGTCCAGGTGGCCGTACAGGATCTTCTCGGCCAGCGTGAGCGGGCGGCCCAGGCGCTCGCGCACCGTGTTGATGCGCTGGCGCATCTTGGCGTACGTGTTCTCTACGAACTCGGGAGTGGATTCGATCGATTGCGCCATGGCACACCTCTTGACGGCGAGCCAGATAAAGCGCTATTTGAAGCGTTTGGGGTGGCTTCCGGCTGGTGGGGCACCTCATTCCAGAGGCATCGCAACCACTGTCAATCCCTCATCGTGGGTGCCCAGCACAACGCCCGTCCACCGGGCGGCAAAGACCGCCTGCAGGTCCTGGGTTTCCGTTGTTTCCTCCACGAGGTAGTGGCTGCTGCCACTGAAGGACCCGAATCCACGGGCTGGCCCGAGTTCCCCGTCTGCGGCAACGGGAGTACCCATGGGCTCTACGGCGACGTTCCACGAGCCGACTGCCGCATGCACCATGGGCGCGGGGCGCATGGAGAATTTCGAATCCCACGCCAACAAGGCGATCAGGGACGGCGGCTGCGCCGGCAACTCCTGCACGAAATGGTACTCCGATTGCACCCGCACTACTTGTTCATCAAAACCACCGGCTTCCGTCTGGGGCGCCGAGCCACCAAAGAACCCCGGCCGAGGCCCCAATGGGAACTCGTACCACCCCTTCCCGGCATCGAGCGACAACTGGTAACCCGGCACCGAATTGGCAACCGTGATCGTCCACTCGCCGGGAGCCAGTGAAAACACGGGGCCACGCTCCAGGCTGTCTCGCTCAGGCGCGTGGAAGCCAGCATTGCTGCCGAGGAAGACAAATTCCTGGCTGTTCTTACCGTCCGTGGCGTGGACCACCGTGTAATTGCCGGGCCCGTAGTAGACCTGGTCAAAGTCGTTGAACGGCGTCTTCAGGCTCAAATCAGGATGGCTCAGGGTCAAGGTCAGGGACTCCGGGGACGCCACGGTAAACTGACCCCACCCCACTCCTGTGAGGTTGAACCCGGCGGGTGCCGCGGGCGCCGTGAGCGTCCGGTTGCCGGACAACATGGAAACAATGCGCACCTCGTCCGTGCTGACGTCCGTGACTGGCTCGTCGCCGCTTGCGCAACCGGCCAGCGCGGCAGCCACCACCCAGACTACGACCCCCATTGTTCTCATCAAGCCTCCACAGGAGCCCGCTGCCTCTTAACGGGCGTGGTAAAAATCGGGTATTTTGGGCACCCACCACGAGCCGCAAGCACGCCCCAGGATTCAGGGCATCCGAGTCCTCAGGCGATTGCGTCATGCAGAAAGGCGCACCGCATCGCTGCCAATCCGGCTCCACGTACGGCCAATGCTGGGATTCAGCCTCGCCATCCACCAAGGCCTTGAGGCCCACCGCCACCGCGCCATGGCGCAAGTGGTGCCGCGGCACACGATGCACCCAATAGACTCAGCTCCGGCGAACACGCCGGGCGAGGGGAATTGCTCGCTCAGGCAGTCCGGATGACCAAGGGGTACCCGGCAGCGTCCAGCCGATTGAGGATGCCCTCAATGGTGGGGCCGGTGTCTGACCCGAAGGGCACGCCCACGCGGCTCTCGATGCCC
>JBFJVP010000374.1:0-3220 GCA_041624075.1 Thermoplasmatota archaeon
GCGGTGGCACATTGGTGAAACCATGAACACAATGCGAACCCTTGGAACGACCCTCATGCTGCTGGCCGGTGGCATGATGCTGATGCCGGCCTCCAGTGGCTACCAAATCATGTACGTTTGCGACGGACAAATCTCCGATCCCGGCGTTGGCTACTGCGCCTACATTGACACTGCGTTCAACGAGGCCTTTGCTGCCAAGAACCTGGTGCAAAACGAGGCCGAAACCCAGTACGCCGCCGCTGAACTGGCGTGCCGGACGACCCTGCGCGACCACCCTGCCCTTGGCATTCCTGCCAGCACGTGCAACCTGCCACGGGCTGCGTGCCGTGAAGTCGGTCGCATCGTCTTGAGCACCGAGCGGTGCCCTCCCGAAGCGGACCCTGGCCCGGTCTTTGCGGCGCTCAACTGGCTCGCGACGACCTGCCCAGGCACCGGCTCGGTCACGAGCCAGGCCCAGCGCTGCTGGAACTTTTTCGAGCCCTGGGTGCGTGACCAGACCAGCGTCGGGCAACCGTACGTCAACGAGCCGATCGACACGCTCGACAACTCCATCGAGTCGGCCCCTGACATCCCGTAAGCCAACCCAGCCACCAACCTCCTCCCCCTTTCAGCCGTGCTCTCGCGCATGCACTTTCGGCACCCCCTTAAGAAGCTCCGCGCTGCCGGCGCAGGTGTCCGTGGCCAGCGAAACCGAGCGCCGCAAAGAGGAGCACCTTCGCATCCCACTGGAGCGGGACGTGCAGTCGATTCCTAACCCCTGGGACGCCATCAGGCTGAGGCACGAGCCACTGCCCGAGTTCAACAAGGACGAAGTGGACTTGGCGACCACGTTTCTGGGCCACGACTTGGCCGCTCCACTGCAGATCACCGGCATGACTGGCGGTGCGCGCAAGGCCCGCCAATTCAACGACCGGCTGGCCTCGGCGGCTGCCGAGTACGGGATCGCCATGGGTGTGGGCAGCCAGCGCGCTGCCCTGGAGAACCCTGAGTTGGCGGACACTTATGCCGTCATGCTCAACCACGAAGTTCCCCTCCGCTTGGCCAACCTGGGATTGCCCCAACTCATCCTGTGGGGCAACGACGCCGTGGCACGAGCCGAGCAGGCTGTGGAGATGGTGCAGGCGCATGCCCTGTGCATCCACCTGAACTACCTCCAGGAAGCGGTCCAGCCGGAGGGGGATACGGTGGCACGGGGTGGCTACGAGGCCATCGACAACATCTGCCGCGACCTACGCGTTCCGGTCATCATCAAGGAGACCGGAGCGGGCATGACGGGGCGCACGGGCCTGGTGGTGCGCGAACTGGGCGCGGCCGCCGTCGACGTGGGCGGCCTAGGGGGCACCAGCTTCAGCGCCGTTGAGCACCACCGGGCCGTCGATCAGGGGGACCTAGCCAAGGCACGCCTCGGCCGCACCTTCTGGGACTGGGGCGTCCCCACGCCGGATGCGGTTCGCCGCGTACGGTCCGCCTGCCCCGAGTTGCCGATCGTCGCAACAGGAGGCTTGCGCAACGGCCTGGACGCAGCCCGGGCCCTGGCACTGGGCGCAAACCTGGCAGGATTTGCCGGCCAGATGTTTCGCGCGGCCGCCAGCGGCGACCGTGGCGCCCATGCCGAGCTGGCCCACATTTTGGAAGAGTTGAAAACAGGCCTCTTCTTAACGGGCGCCCGCGTCCCCGGCCACCTCGGGGAGGAACACCTGTTATGAATCTGGAAGCCACGCTCCGGCCGTACCTCGATCAGTTCAACGCGGAGCTGGAAAAATACCTCGTCAAGCGCAAGCCGGAACCGCTCTACGAGGCCATCCGACACCTCCCGATCGAAGGCGGAGGCAAGCGTCTGCGGCCCATTGTTGCCCTCCTGGCAGCCCAGGCGGTCGGCGGCGACTCGAAGCTCATCATGCCCTACGGCGTTGCACTGGAGGTTCTCCACTGCTTCACGCTGGTCCACGACGACATCATGGACGAGTGCGACACCCGCCGAGGCGTCGAAGCGGTGCACAAGAAGTACGGACCCAACCTGGGAATCCTGGCTGGCGACACCATGTTCGCCATCGTCTTCGAGCAACTCGACCAGATCGAGGTCGATGACGGCATGTTCCGCTCCGTGGTGCACGACGTTGCCCGTCTTGCCCGCGAGGTCTGCGAGGGCCAGTACTGGGACATGGCCTTCGAGAACCAGCGCAAGATCGAGGAGATGGACTACTACCACATGATCGAGCGCAAAACGGCGACGTTCTTCGAGATCGCGATGAAGAACGGCGCCGAGCTCGGCGGCGGCGACCCCAACCAGGTCAAGAAACTGGCCGAGTGCGGCCGCTTGCTTGGCTTGGCATTCCAGGTCTGGGATGATGTGCTGGGCGTCACGGGGACGGACGAGGAGACGGGCAAGCCCGCGTACTCGGACATCGTCAACGGAAAGAAGACGCTGGTGTACGTGGCGACCCACAAGCAGCTTGACCCCCTCGACCGGCGAACCCTGGTGGACCTGTACAGGAAGCCAGAGAAGACCGACGAGGACATCAAGCAGGTCGTCAAGTTCATGGAGAAGTCCGGCGGCTTGGACTACGCCCGCAAGCGGGCCCGCGAGTTCAGTTCGTTCGCCAAGGCGACCCTTGCGGATCTGCCAGACACGGCCGCCAAGCGTATCCTGACGATGCTGGCGGAGTTTGCGAGCAACCGAACGAAGTAGTCTTCGACCTCTCTTTCCCCTTTTGACTTTGTAATCTCCGCGGCCAAAAAAAGACGCCAGGGTCCGGGCAGACGGAGTTGATGGTTGGTTTCTTGGTTGGTGGTTGCGGAGGTTGCTGTTGCGACCCGAAGGCCGCTTCCACCCGGACCCGCTGGCAAACCGAACAAGGCACAGCCGGGGATAGGATGCGTCGAACAGGCATTGGCCTGTTCAGGCAGCCGGCTATTCAATCGCGTTGCCAACCTGCCGCGAAGGGTATCCAGCGGGAACGGGCCGGGTCCAGATTCGCTCATCCGCGTGGCGGCCTTCGACGGTTTCCCCGTCGCCGACGACGCAGCGCACCAGACTTGCACCTTCACCAACGGTCACGTGGTCGCCCAGCACGCAATCGTGCAGTTGGGCGCTCGGGGCGACCCTACAGGCATCGCCCAGCAGCGAATCCAGCTGCGATCCGCCAACTTGTCGGCTGGCAGCAAGCAGGCGCTGGGGGTCGCCGACGTCGATCCAGAACCCCTCGAACGGCAACCCGTA
>JBFJVP010000375.1:0-3195 GCA_041624075.1 Thermoplasmatota archaeon
GCTCGCATGCAGGCGAGTTGGTGGCTGCGCTCGGCCGTGAAGCCGGGGGTTCCCTTGCGGACGATGAAAGCGCCAAATCCTTCGGGCGTGCGGGCGTTGACGATAACTGCCTGGGCAAACACGCCGTTGGTGATGAAGCACTTCTGGCCGTTGAGGGTCCAGCCGCCGTCCGGTCGGGGCTCGGCCCGGGTGGTCATGGCTTGCACGTCGGAGCCGCCGCCGGGTTCGGTGAGGCCCCACGCGCCGGTCCACTCGCCGCTGGCGAACTTGGGCAGGTGTTCCTGCTTCTGCGCGTCGGTCCCTCGGCGCCGGATGTGTTCGCAGGCCAGCACCGTGTGGGCGAAGAGGCTGAGGCCCGTGGCGCCGCAGCCGCGGCCAATTTCTCCGGCCACGAGGGCCATGCCAATGGAGTCGAGGCCCAGGCCGCCGTATTCCTGGGGCACGTTGAGCCCATAGTAGCCCAGCCGTTTCGCTTCGGCCAGGACCTCTGGCACGAAGTCCCGTTGCTGGTCCATGCGGGCGGCGTTGGGTGCCAGCCACTGGTCGGCGAAGTCGCTGGCCGCCTGCCGGAGCGCCTCGTGCTCGTCGGTGATGAGGGGGTGGCGGGGTGGCCGCTTGGTGTAGTCCGCACTGGAGTGGGCTGCCATGGGGAACGCAGGGCAACTGCCCCGTGCGGCTTAATGATTGGCAGGGGGCCAAGCAGCAGCATGTGCCCTCTGGGCTGGTCCCGTGCAGGGTTCAGCCTGGCGGGCTGCGCCGCTCACGCCACTTGAGTCGTCCTGCGCTCTTCGTGTTTGGTGCGGTCCCACGCCGCCTCCACGCCTTCGTCGCGGAGCTTGAATTTCTGCACCCGCTCCGTCTCCGTTTTGGGCAAGTCGGGGCGGAACTGGATGTAGCGGGGTACCATGAATTCCGCCATCTCCTGGCGGCAGAACTCGATGATCGCCCAGGGTTCCTCCGCTGCGCCCTCGCGTAGGACGATGTCGACTTTGACGTCGTCTTCGCCATCCTTGAACTCGCTTGGCACACCGTAGGCCGCCACGTCCACGACGTCCGGGTGGCCCAGGAGGATCTTCTGGATCAGGAAACTGCTGATGTTTTCGCCGCGGCGTCGGATGCAATCCTTGGACCGATCGACGAAATAGAAGTAGCCGTCGCCATCCATGAGGCCCAGGTCGCCGGTGTGGAACCACAGGTTGCGCCAGGCGTGCACCGTGGCCTCGGGCTTGCGGTAATACTCCTGCATCATCGAGTACGGGACCCTCGGCCGAACCACGATTTCGCCGATCTGGCCCGCCGGCAGCGGCTTGTCCAGTTCATCGACCACTTGCACTTCGGCAAAGGAGATGGGTTGGCCAATGGAGCCCACCTTGACCGCGTCGAAGCGGCTGCACGTCGCCACGGTGCCGGTCTCGGTCAAGCCGTAGCCCTCTAGCAGTTGGACGCCGAAGCGCTGTTCGAAGGGTTGCCAGAGGTCCTTGGGGCAGGCGGCGCCGATTCCCAGCCGGGCCGGGTTGTCAGCGTCGTCGGCTCTAGCCTCCTGCTTGTAGAGGATCGGAATGATACTGCCGATGTAGTTGAAGATGGTCGCGCCCGCCTCGCGGATCTGGTCCCAGTAGGTGCCGGCGCTGAAGCGGGGCGCGATGGCAAACTCCACGCCCGCCAGAATCGACCCCATCGTGGTGGTCTGCTGGGCATTGACGTGGAGGAGGGGCAGCGTCGTGAACGGCCGATCGTCGGGGGTGAGGCCCGTGATGCGGGCGAACTCGTGGCCTGTGTTGATGTACGAGTAGTGGGGCAACACGACGCCCTTGGGCATGCCGGTGGTGCCGGAGGTGTACAGGATCGACATGGGGTCGGCGAGGCCGACATCGGCCTCCGGGTTCGAATCGCGGCTCGACTCGGCATCGGCCAGGGGCCTTGCCCATGGCGGGGTGCTCTGGGCGTCGCCTGCCACGAAGTAGTGCTCCACAGCCCCCAGCTTGCTCCTCACCTCTTCGACCGCCGGGGCAAACATACCATCAGTCACGACCACGCGGGCCTGGCTGTCGTCGACGCTGTACGACAAGGCTTGGCCGCGCAGTAGTGGATTCAGGGGCACCAAGACGGCGCCCAGCTTTGCGGCAGCGAACCACGTGGGCAGGAACTCCGGGCGGTTGGGAAGCAGCGTTGCCACCTTGTCCCCCTTGCCGACTCCCATGTCGGCAAAGCCGTGGGCCAGCCGGTTGGCCCACCTGTTGACCGCACCCCGTGTAAAGCGGTGGTCCATGAAGCGGTACAGGCCGGCGTCTGGGTTGGCCGCTGCCTGCTGTTCGATGGCCTGCTTCACCGTCGTCGCATCGCCGGTCATGTCCCCCGTATCCGCAACTGTGACCTGAAACCGTGGGTTGTGGGGCACGGCCAAGGCGGCGGTGCCGGCATCCAGTGGCGTTCGCAACGAGGTTTGCGCATGGGGTGCCGGCCCGCATGGGTCGGGCGCCCATCACGCCGCTCAGGTCGACCCGCTGCCGCCATCCAGCGCAACAGGCCGGGGCGCTGTGCTGGGAGAGCGGGCTTCGCGGTTGAAGAACAGGGGCACGACGAGCATGGTCACCACGAAGATGGCCACAATGGCGGCGGACGTCGCCAGGCTCTGGTCTTTGACGGCGTTCAGGTAGCTGAACGAGAACACGAAGAAGGCGCCGAAGTCCGTGATGGCGCTAAACAGGATGGCCTTGCCCGTGGTCCGGTAGACCTCTTCGGGGCTCCCCGTTTTGAGGATGTTCCAGCTCAAATGGGCGGCGTAGTCGCTGCCAATGCTGGTGATGAAGATGAGTGGCACGATCAGTTGGATGCCGACCTGGATGTCAAGCAGGGGCAAGAGTCCCAGGAACCAGGTGGTGGTCACCAGCATGGGCACCACGAAGGCGAGCGTTGCGCGAATGCTGCGTGTGAACAGGAACATCAGGATGCTGCCGGCCACGGCGCTAACGGCGAAAAGGATGCGCAGCCACGTGAACGAATAGTCAAGAAACTGGTACAGGCCCGTGGAGAGGCCGTTGACGTGCACCTGAACGCCGTCGGGGCGCAGCGGTTCGGCTGCTTCGACCGATGCCAGGATGGCTTCGTGGATGGCGCGCAGGGTGGCCACTTCGCGGCTGCCGCCGTCGTCCACGAGGACGTTGATGATGGTCAGTGTGCCATCGTTGCTGTACA
>JBFJVP010000376.1:0-3193 GCA_041624075.1 Thermoplasmatota archaeon
CGCCGTAGCCAGCCCCACTGACTTGGCCGAGAAATGCGACCTCGGGGAGGGCGTGGCCCAGAAGCTGATCAACTCGGCTCGCAAGCTGGCCGACGTGGGCGGCTTCGAGAGCGGCATGGAGGTTTTGGAGCGGCGCAAGTCTGTCACGAAGATCACCACGGGATCACAAGCCTTCGACGAGTTGCTGGGCGGCGGGATCGAAAGCCAAGCGATCACGGAATTCTTCGGCGAGTTTGGCAGCGGAAAAACCCAGTTTGCCCTCCAGTTGTGCGTCAACGTTCAACGAAGCCCCGACGACGGAGGCCTGGACGGGCACGCGCTGTTCATCGACACCGAGAACACGTTCCGCCCGGAACGAATTGCCCAGATGGCGGAAGCACTCGGCATGGACGCCGGGGAGGCGCTCACACGCATTCACGTGGCCCGGGCCTTCAACAGCAACCATCAGATGTTACTCGTGGAGCGCGCCGCCGACATTTGCCGGCGCTTCCCGGTCCGCTTGATCGTGGTGGACAGCCTCACCGCCCACTTCCGCGCCGAATTCGTGGGCCGCGGCACCCTGGCGGACCGACAGCAGAAGCTCAACCGCCACATGCATGACTTGCTGCGCCTGGCGGGCCTCAACAACGCCGCCTGCGTCGTGACCAACCAAGTGGCTGCCAAGCCAGATGCCTTCTTTGGGGACCCGACGCGTGCCATTGGCGGCCACATCGTGGGCCACACCAGCACGTTTCGCATCTACCTGCGCAAGTCCAAGGGCGGAAAGCGCATTTGCCGACTCATTGACTCCCCCCACCTGCCCGAAGGGGAGGCGATGGTCACAGTGTCCGAGTCGGGCATCCGGGACTGAAGGGCCAGCCGTCCAAGCCCAATGCTTTAGTCGCGGCGGCCTCCATCCACGAGCATGGCCTACGAACAGGACGGATACACGCTCCACGCCCGCGAGGTCGAGTTGAAGGGCGGCCACAAGCAAGTGGTGTATTTCTTTTCCAAGCGGACGCCAAAGAGCGGGCACCCCGTAGAATTGCCCGAGGGGTACCGCGTGGCGGTCAACAAGCGTACGGGCTTGCCCTACCTGAGCAAGGCGTAGGCACCCGAAGCTTCAAGACGCAGGCCGGGTGGCGAAAATCCATGGAGGACATCGCCCTTGCCGACTGCCCCACCTGCGCGGCGACCGAGGAGCACGAAGTCCTCAACGCTACTCCAAACAGCGTCACCCTGCGCTGCCTCGAGTGCGGCCATGTTCACGCCCAGGCGCCTGCGGTCGAGCGGCCCCTGGAATTGCAACTCATCATCAGTGACCAGGAAGGCAGAGCCATCCCGGACAGCCTCGTCGTCATTGCCGGTGAGGAGGTCGCCGTCGGAGACGAGTTCGAACACCAGGGCCGGCGCCTGATCGTTACCGGCCTCGAAGGCCAGGACGGGACATTCCCTTCGAAGGCCCCGACCGACACGCTGCGGGTGCTGCATGCCAAGCGGTTCGATGTGGTCCCCCTCAAGTTGTCACTCAACCAGGGGGAGACGACGCGCAGCTTCGAGCAGTTGGTGGATCCGGATGAGAAGATTTCCATCGGCCTGGTGCGCGTGCCCGACGGCGTCCCCATGGTCGTCAAGACCCTGAAGAGCGACCAGAACCGGACGCTGCACAAGGGATTCCTGTTGGCGCGCAACGTCCGCCGCGCCTTCTGCGACGCGGCACCCCCCGGTGCGCGCGAAGGCGAAATGATCGGAACGCGCCGGCGCGGTGCCCCACCGGGCGCCAAGACTGCGCCGCGCCACGGCCCGCCTGCAAAGTACGCGCGGCCATCGACGAAGCCGCCGGGCACCAAGGCGCCTCCGAGGCCTGCGGGAGCCAAGCCCACCGGAGCCAAGCCCACCGGAGCCAAGCCCACCGCAGCCAAGCCAGGTGGGCCCCGCCGCACGGGCGGAAAACCGGCCGGCTCAGCCAAACGGTCGGCCGCTGGCGCGCGCAAGAAAGGACCGGGCGGCCCACGAGGCGGCCGCCGGCAGTAACAAAACTGCCGAAATCCTCTTAGCAAGCACCCAAGTCGAGGCGCCCATGGTACTGAAAGGCGAAGATCAGATCTGTCACATTGAGATCCTCAAGGACGGACAGCACTTCATCGCCCGCACCGAGACCCAAGACGGCTCCGAGAAGGAGTACAAGAACACGGTCTTCGAAGACATGATGACCGAGATGCTCATCACGCTGCAAGAGCAGTTGCGCGAATAGTCGCGCCGCGTTTTCCTCTCTTTTTTTGGCTCAGTCAACGCATTCGAGCGCCAGCTGGGCGATGTGTCAAAACAGAAGGGAGTGGGAAGGAAGAGGTAGGCGCCTGGCGCCCAGGTGCCTGAGTGCTTACTGGCGCAGCTTCTCGGCCTTCTTTTCCGCCTTCCAGACCAGGTTGTCCTTCTGGCGGCGGCTGCTCTTGCGGACCGAGGGGCCAACGTGTTCGGCGCCCTTGCCCTTGTTGCGCAGTCCGCGGTGCTTCTGACCGGCACTGGTCTTGCCGCGCAGCACACGGTTGGTGGCGGGGCGGGTGCAGATCCAGTTCAGGTCCTTGTCGGATCGGACGCTGGGGTGGAAGGGGTCCACCAGGATGACTTCGTAGTAGTGGTGCTTGCCGTCGTCACCAACCCAGTAGGAGTTGAGAACTTCCAGGTTGGGGTAGTGCTTGCTGGTGCGCACCTCGGCGATTGCCTGGGTGTTCTGCTTCATCGTGATCTTGTTGACACCCATCTTCGAGGGGACGCGGCCGCCGTCGAAGCGCTTCTTGCGCAGGCCACCGCGGCGCACGCGGGCGCGCACGACGATGACGCCCTGCTTGGCCTTGTAGCCAAGGGAGCGGGCGCGGTCCAGGCGCAGGGGCTTGTCAACACGGACGAACGATTGGCCGGCACGCCATTCGATCATGCGGTTCCAGTTCTCGGAACCGAAGGACGTGTCGGGCTTCTTCCAGGCTTCACCAATGTAGTGGTAGGCGTTTTTGCTCATACGCGATTCACCTCGCGGTTTGCCGGTTCACCCCTCCGCGTGATGCGGCCATGTTGGGCGGGGCACATTCCGGGTGGGAATGCCGAAGGTATTCCCAGCCGGGCCGAGGCGCGAAGCGCCTTGGCCAAGCTTTGCTCTTGGGTGGGAATGCCGAAGGTATTCCCAGCCGGGCCGAGGCGCGAAGCGCCTTGGCCAAGC
>JBFJVP010000377.1:0-3170 GCA_041624075.1 Thermoplasmatota archaeon
GGCCGACATGACCGATCTGAGCGACCTGATCATCGACCGCATCCGCTCCACGCCCGGCGTGGCGCACACGTTGACCATGACGAGTCTGCACACCCAATTGGAAGAGCCCGCTTAGGCCAAACCGCAGACCATGACCTGCACCAGTGTGAATGGCATCCTATGCCACAGCGACGCACAAAAAATCCTGATCTAGGCACAAAGTTCAAGAACCCCACCCACTCGCCGCAATTCGAGGCCTACCATGAAGACCATCACCACCGTGCTCGCCATCCTGACACTCGCAACCATCGCCGCGCCCGCTGAGGCCAACGCCATCGAGGACAGCGTCGCCGGCTGCTGGGTCCACATGCACACCATGGAAGTCCGCAGCCCCAAGCAGGAAGTCGCCCACATCACCGGCGAAACCGTCTCCTGTGGCGCCGCCCTGGCCGTGTGCCTGTTCCTCCACCCCGAGACCCGCGAATACCGCACCCCCGAACAGCACGCCGCCCACTACGCTCACCACGTGAACGAGTGCGGCAGCGACGCCCTCGGCGCCTAGACTCCATCACCCTCCGGCCTCGTCCCCCTCAGCCCCCCATTTTCCGACTGCAAACATGGCGGTCGCCACCACAGCTCCCCCCAGCGACCAGCCCGCCAGAACATCGGTTAGCCAGTGCACGCCGCCCAGAACCCGGCCCAGTCCCACCGTGGCCACGGCCACCAGGCACACAGCAGCGGCCAGTCGGCCAGCGCCTGCCGATACGCCCACGCTTGACCGATCCCCGGCCCCCGTCCAGAGGGACACTGCAACCAGGTATGCCAAGCCCCACGCAACTGCAGCCTGCGTGGCGTGGCCACTGGGAAACGCAAGACTCTCCAGGTCAACGCCGGCAGGTGGCCGGGCTCGCCCGATGGCATCCTTGAGCCACCCAACCACCACGTGCCCGACGATGCCTGCCACGGCAACAACACCGCCCAAGCGCGGCCGGCCTCGCACAAACGACACGATGGCGGCCAGCGCCACCATGGGAGCCGTGAGCCAAGCATCGCCGGGAAGCGACAGCCAAAATCCAAGGCGGGCACGCACCGAGGCGGTCAATGCACCGGCCAAGGCATCCTCGACTGCTTGGTCCACGCGCGTGAGCCAACCCGCCGCCAGCACGTCAGCCAACAGCAGCAGGAACGCCACCAGACACCCGCCAGCCCAAGCAGCGGCCCGACTCATGCAGCAGCGAGCCCCGCCGCGTCCACGGCCGGTTCAACGATCAGGTCGATGGCCACCTGAACCGACCCGGCAAATGCCCGCGGCTGGTAACCCGACTGGGTCGCATCGGTGCCATCCTCGGCCAAGCACAGCCACAGGTCCCAAGTGATGGACGGGTGGCGCCCGGAACCCCACCAGGCTGGCTCGACGGGAATCCGGGCCTCTTGCCCATTGGCAATGGGGTCGCTGATGTGGTACGCCCGGGTACCATTGGGCCTAAAGGCCACCAGCAGCGTATCCTCGGCGTAGTCCTCAAAATCCCACTCCAGAAGAACGGCCAATTCACGCGTCCCCTCCACCACCGGACCCGGCAGGCCGTTCGCGGTTAGGTTGAGGTTGGCAAAGTAAGGCCGATCATCCAGCAGGCATGGGTGCGCAATGGGCTGACTCGCCAGGGTGAGGGCGCCAATGAACAGCTCGTTCCACGGCGATGACGCGTCGGCGTGCCATGCGTAGGTGCCGTTGAGAAAGCCAAGCCGCTCCGGTGCAGGCAATGACTCCACAGGAGCGTCGGTGGCAGTGTCGCCTGCAAGACACCCGGAAAGGCCAACGGCACCTACCAGCGCGACCAACGCCGCACGCCACGCAGACTCGTTCACGGCGGACGAGCACCCGCGCAGCGTGTCAATGTTGCGGACCACCAGTTCCCGTTGCGCTTGCGGTGCCCGCTAGCCTTGACGACCTTGTCCAAACACCAGGGGCCGCGCAGCCGGCAGATGCCCGGGCAGGCGCATCTTGTCCAGATCCGGAGGCACACCCATGGCGCTGTAGCCCGCATCCACGTACAACGTCTGGCCGGTGACGCCGCTGCCCAGTTCGCTGAGAAGGAACAGGGCGCTTCGAGCCACGTCCTCCTGGTTGACGTTGCGCTTGAGCGGCGCGCTGTGCTTCATCCAGTCCAGAATGCTGTCGAAGCCGGGCACGCCGCTGGCTGCCAGGGTTCGAATGGGCCCGGCCGAGATGGCGTTGACGCGGACGCCGCGCTGGGGACCAGCCACGGCTGCCAGCTCCCGCACCAGTTCCTGCAACGCGGCCTTGGCCGTGCCCATGACGCGGTATCCCGGCACGACGCGGTCGGCGCCGAGGTAGGTGAGCGCCAGGATGCCGGAGCCCTCGTTGAGGCGGGGCAACGCATGGCGCGTCAAGCGCACCAGGCTGTATGCCGACACCGTCATGGCCATCTCGAAGTCTTCCTGGCGCGTCTGGGTGATCTCGGCGCCCAGCGCCTCGGCAGGTGCAAAGGCGATGCAGTGCACCATCGCGTCGAAGTTGCCCTCGGCTTCTTCGAAGAAGGCGGCGACGGCCTCCTCCTTGCCCACATCGCACTCGTGCCAGGCCTCGATCCAGTCGTGTCCCTTGACCAACTGCATGAGGCGACTTAGGAACCGCTTCTGGTAACCGAGGGTCACCTTGGCGCCGTTGGCGGCCAACTGCTTGGCGATGGCCCAGGCGATCGAGTCCTCGCTGGCCACACCAAAGACGAGCGCTCGCTTGCCGGTGAGGTCGGTGGGGGAGCCCATGTGCCTGGCCAGCCGGCGGGGATGATGAACATTGCGGGAGAGTCGAACAGGTTCGACCAAGGCTGACGCGTTCGGTACGCCGCCGCGCTACAGGGAGCAAACGCCGGACCCTGGACGGTGCCAGGTGATTGCCAGGCGGGCTGCCACGCGCGCCCAGACAGGGGCCTGGGTGCAGCCCCGCCAGCACAGGGGCGCAACAGTCAAGCCACAAGTGCGAGCATGGCCCGACATGAACGTCCCCTTGACGGTCGCCGTGCTCAGCCTCTCACTTGCCATCGGTGCCGTGGCAGCCCAGCCCATCGACGATCACCAGTGCTACCCGACCTCCGGGGGCATGGACTACCACAGCTACCTGTGCTACGACTTCAACGACCCCCGGTGCCCCATCTACACGCTCAGCAGCA
>JBFJVP010000378.1:0-3163 GCA_041624075.1 Thermoplasmatota archaeon
CGAGACAAATCAAGAGGGCCTTGTTTCCATGTCTTTTTCGAGGCTTGATGCAGGCGGCCCCGGCAGGGCCCGACTCCTTTGTCAAAAAGGGCCTCATCCTGACGTTCTGGGGCTGGAGACTCAAGCTGCGGGGAAGCAAGCTCTGGATGTTGGACGCATGCGCTCAGGGGCGAACCGGCAACACGCCGTGGCTCCAGCGAGGCGAGAGGGCAAGACAACGAGGCGTTCTGCAATGGCGCTTCGGCGTGCAAGATATGTGGCAGAAACCGGTTTTGGGGCCCTGGCGGGCAGCAAGAAAAATTGGCGACGCATGATGCGGCCAGTGCAGGTCCGACCAATCATCGGCCGGGAGTCGGTGGCGAGCCTTTTGGCCGGATGCCAGTCGCGCAAAACCCAGCGTGCCGGCGCCCGGCGACGGCCCGTTTACACCCCGCAACAACAAAAAGATTGAAGAAAACGGAAGGAGGGGGCAAAGCGGCAAAGGAGGAAAAGGCCATGCGCGAGCAGCAACTCGCGCAGGATGGGCTAGTCAACCAGTTGGCGGTCTTCGCTGTTGTAGAACACGCACGTGACGATCTCACCAGGCTCGATCTCGTAGCCGGCCCTGCGGTTGGCCACGTCCTCAAGGGAGTCAGGGTCGTCGCACACGATATCGTCCAGCGTCCAGTGCCTGTGCTCCTGTTCCCAGACGTGGTACAGTCCAGGCGTCACCCACTTCGTCAGGGTCTCGTTGTGGCCGAGGCGGCCGCCAACGTCGCCAGTGAAGCGGAACGTCGCGGTGCTGTCCCAGGGATCCAGGACCTTTTGCACGACGATCAAGCCGAGCTGCTGGTTGTGGTACGTGCACCTGAGCGTGTCACCGGGGCCGGCGTGGTACGTGACCGTGGCGTTGGGGAAGTCGACGGTGACTCCGTCGTCGCACTCGATCTCGTACAAGCGCCAGCCGTCAAGGTGGCGTTCCCTGGTGGAGTAGTTGCCAGGATCCACGTCCCAGTACATGCTCTGTCCGTCACCCAGCACCGCCGTCAGGTCGCCCTGGAAGCGGAACTGTTCCGGCGCGTCGCCGGGCCGCGTCTGCTTGACCAGAATCAGCCGGGCCTGCTCCACGTTGTAGAAGATGCAGTGCCGGACTTCACCGGGTTGCAGGTAGTGGCTGGTGCCATTTGGCGGGGCGCGGCGAGGCGCCCCGGCCTGCTGGTCCGGGAACTGGGACGTACACTCGATGCGATCCAGCCGCCAGCCGTGGGGCACGATCTCCTGGAACTGGTACCACTGGTACGGTTCGAAGGAGCCGATCAGTTGCTCGTCGTCCTGAAGCCAGCCCTCCATGTCGCCGATGAAGCGGAACTCCTGGGCGGCGTCCGGCGGGTCGGTCTGCTTCTCGATGATGATGGTGCCGTTCTGGGTGTTGGTCCAGGTGCACGTCACCGTCTCATCGTCTTCCAACTGGAAGTGAGCCGTCGCATTGGGCAGGTCCACGGTGCTGTTGCCGTCGTCACAGGTCAGGCCCGTCAGGCGCCAGCCGTCAGGGACGTTTTCTGTCACGTTGTACGTGCCGGCGGTCAGGTTGGTCCTGATGATCAGTTCCCCATGACGGATGTCGCCACTGGCGTCACCGGTGAAGTTGAACTGCTGCGGCGACCACGCCGGATCGGTGATCTTCTCCACGATCAGGGTTGCCGTTGCCAGGGGCGGCGGCGGCAACTCGTTGGTGAAGGTACAGGTCACCACTTCGCCGGGTCGGACACGGTAGCCGGCCATGGCCTGGCTGACGTTGCCTTCGGAGCGCTCGTTGTCACACTCGACGGCGGTCAGGCTCCAGGGCTCAGGCGGGGTTTCCTCGAAGACGTGGTAGGCGCCAGGAAGCACTTCGTCCTCCAGCGTCTGGTTGTGACCGATGCTTCCCACCAGGGCGCCCGTGAAGTTGAACGTCTGCTGGGTGTCGCTGGGGTCCGTGACCTTCTTGACGATGATCGTACCCAACTGGACGTTGTAGTACGTGCACCGCAGGGTTTCGCCCGCTTCGGCGTGGTATGTGACGGTGGCGTTGGCCAGGTCCACTTCGGTGTCCGGGTCGTTGCACGCGATGTTGGTCAGCACCCAGCCCTCAGGCAGGTTCTCCGTGGTGGAGTACTCGCCCGGGAACACGTCTGCGTGCATCGATTGGCCGTGGCTCAGGTAGCCGGAGAGGTCGCCGTCGAATTCGAACTGCTGGTTGCTGCCACTGGGCCGCACCTGCTTTTCAACGATGATGCGGGCCAACTGCTGGTTCGTGAAGATGCAGTGCACCGTTTCACCAGCATACAGCCGGATCCAGGCACCGTTGTCCTCGCGGGGCACCGGCCCGTTTTCGGGCTCGTCGGGGCCGCCGACGCGGCGGCACTCCACATCCACCAGCGCCCACCCATGGGGCACCAGTTCCTCGATGTGGTAGTGACCAGGCGCACGGTGCGCCATCATCATCTCACCATCCGACAAGTTGCCACGCAGCTCGCCACGGAACTCGAACTCCTGACGGCTGCCGTCCGGAATCGTCTGCTTCTCGATGATGATCTTGCCATCCAACGTGTTGTTGAACGTACAGATGATGGTCTCGCCCTCCTCCAACACGAACTGCGCCGTGCGGTTGGGCAGATCCACGATGCTGTTGTCGTCATTACACGTCAGCTCGCTCAGCTTCCAGTGCGCGCCGGGGTTTTCCGTCACGTTGTAGGTGCCAGGCAACAAGTCAGTGCGCACGAGGAACTCGCCGTCGCCGATGTCACCCGACACGTCGCCGGTGAAGTTGAACACGTCAGGAGCACCCTCCGGGTCGGTGTTCTTGGCCACGATGATCGTGCCAAGCTCCAGGGGCGGCGGCAACTCGTCGTTGTAGAACGTACACGTGATGACATCGCCGGCTCGCACGCGGTAGGCGGCGCGGGCCCAGTCAACGGAACCGTACGAGCCATCCGTGTCACATTGCACGGCGGTCAGGTTCCAGCCGTCCGGCACGTCCTCAAAGACGTGGTAGCGGCCCGGCAGCTTCCACTCCATCAGCGACTCGTTGTGGCCAATGGTGCCCTCCAAGTCGCCAGTGAAGTTGAACAACTGCGTCGTGTTCTCCGGGTCCGCCACCTTGTGGGCAATGATCTTGCCCAACTGCAAGTCGAAGAACCGGCAA
>JBFJVP010000379.1:0-3160 GCA_041624075.1 Thermoplasmatota archaeon
ATGCTGCTGTTCATTCCGCTCGCCCTGCCCGTGGGCGCAGACCACGCACCTGGAGTCCCTGACCAGGCCCGTACAGACCCGGGAGTGCCCGTCCCCATTCCAGTGTTGGAGAACGACTTGGCGGCCCATCAGACTCGCTGGATGGATTACACGGCCACGGTCGAGGCTTGGGATCTAACCAATCAGTGGCTGGTGAACGTGGGAGGCACCGACTTCTACGCCTTTGACCGGCTTGAGAACGGTGAGGGTCGACTGACCGCCCACCAGGGCCTTACGTCGCTGGCAGGCGTTGCACCGTCAGATGTGACCTACACGTTTGGTAACCTGGAGTTGGAGGGAGTCATCGGCGACTCTCGCATCGCGTACGAGACGTTCCACGAAGGGGACGCAAACGTCGAGGCTCTTCGTTTCGCGGGCCCGGCAGGCGACGCGATCGGGACCCTGGACTTCGTGACCGCCGTGGTCGTTCGCTCGCCAGCCAGCCAAGCCGGACAGGCCTGGGGCTACGGGCAGGCAACGCTCACCGAGTCCACTGGATCGTCGGCGTTTTTCGACGAATTGCGAGCCCAGTCGTGCGAGGCACGGCTCTGGTTCGACATCGAGCAGTTTACGGCGAACGTCTTCAGCAGCCCCTTCACCTACACCAGCAACGGTCGCATCTACCCGGTCAACCTGATGCTGGTGGACGCAACAGACCCCGGCCATGGAACGGTCTCCGTGGACGCTGCCAGGGGCGTGATTACCTACACCCCCGACGGGGCCTTCCAGGGCATCGACCAATTCACGTACCGCGTGCAAACCTGCGACGGGCACGGGGCCGACATTCCCGTCACCGTCGTGGTTGGTGACGCGGACGGCCCGGTGGCTGCCTTCGAGGCGACGCCAGTGCCAACGGATCGTCTCACCGACGTTACCTTCACCAGTACAAGCATCGACGACGGCACGATCGTTGAGCATGCGTGGAGCTTTGGCGACGGCAGCGCGGCGGCGGGGCCACAAGTGGTCCACCGCTACGGCGACGTTGGGGTTTTCCCTGCGTGTTTGACGGTCAAGGATGACGATGGCAACCAGGACGAGGCGTGCCAGGACATCACGGTCCGAAACCTTGCCCCTGAAGTCGAGATCGGCCACACGCCGGCAGACCCCACCACGTTCGACGTCATCCGCTTATGGCCCGAAGCAGTGGACCCCGAGGGCGATGCGATCACCGAGATGCGCTTGCTTCTGGACGGCCAGGCGGTTCGTGGCCCCGGCGGGCCCGGCTTCGAGGGGCTCCTGGCCCCCGGGCACCATGCCGTGATTGCCGAGGCCACCGATGCCTTGGGCGCCACGGGCACGGCGACCAAGTCGCTGCTGGTGAGCCCCATTGTGATGGAGGCAGAGGCGTTGGCTCTGCGCACGGATAGCCCACTTGCACGCACTCATGTGCGCGGCATCGAGGACGCCACTGATTGGCAAACGACGGCTAGCGTGTCCACGGGACTGATTGCGGCACACGGTATCGAGTCCAAGAGCAGCGCCTGGCTGCCCTGGATCGGGCACCCGGGGGGCACGGAGGCATTCGTTTCGATGGCACAGTTGCGCGCAGCAGACGTGGTGATTGAGGGGCTTGAGGTGCGCGCCGCAGCCGCTTGTGGATCGCTGGGCAGCAGCGTTCGCATGACCGTCGGCCACATCCAGGTGCCGGTCCCAGAGGATACGCTGCTGGAGACCGCAGCGGGTACGTTGGCGCTGCATGAACGCATCGTCGACGGCAACCGCCTTACGGTGCAGAACAGGCTCTCAACGCCCGTGGGGGATGTCATCGTGGGCCAAGCCACGGCCAGCCTTGAGGGGTGCCCGGATCGGCCGCTGAGCGTGTAGGCCAGTTCTTGGCGGGCCATTGGCCCGATCCCAGGGGAGCCACATCGAGTCCAGATAAATCATCGCCCGAATTGATTCGGTTTGTGACGCCCACGTCGCCGCAATCTCCTTGAATCCCCTGCAACAGCCTGGACCTATCGCCATGATGCTGCTCCACGGCCAATGGCTTGTGCCCATTCGCGATCCCACATGGTACGCCGTCGTGGCAGCGTTCGCCGCAGCGTGGCTGGCGATGACATGGTGGTGGGCAGGACGCCGACTCGAACGCTAGGTGCGGAGGTTTGCGGGACCTCGCGGTGCCATCGTAGCAGTGTATCGGCCTGCGCGGCCGCCAAGTCCGGGAGCCCGAGGCCGGGCCGCTCAGGCCCGCAGTGCCACGCACTCGGGCTCCGCCGTTTTCGGGCAAGAGACGATGTAAGGCTGGCCCCAGGTTTCGCGATGTCGCCGGTTCCAGCCCAGTCACCACCACTTGCTAACGACGAACCCGCGACGGTTTCGGCGGTGCGCCGGCGGCCAAGGAGTACCGGTGCAAGTTGCGCGTGCGGGCCGATCACGGGCGCTGGCTGGCTAGAAGTCTGCCATGCGGTTCGAGGCGCGCGCCGGGTTTCGGCGCGCTGTACGGAGGTGTCATGGGCCGGATGGGCCTGACGGTTCGTGCCTTGGGCTTGCGGGCTACCCGCTAGAGGCCTCGGCGGCGGTCACCCTGCCGGGGCGGCCTGGTGCTACGGCGCCCGGCCGGAAATACAGTTGGCAATATCCATCCAGGTGATGGCGGCTGTGCAGGCGTTTTCCTGCCAAGGCAACTGCGGCTTGCCGCAAATGGCTATCCGTGGGGTATGGGGTAGGGGCATAATGGCCGCACAACGGATCGCGTTTATCGCACTGACTTTGTTTCTTTTTTCTTCGTTCAGCGTAGCGCCAGCGCAGGCTCAATGCGACCCGGTTGAAGTCTCGGTGTATGGCGACGCCTGCGGGCGGCGCGCGGCCGTTTCCGTTTTCGGAGATGCCAGCGGTGACGGCCACTGCCGGTTCGGCATCAGCTGCATCGCCGTGTCAGGCACGGGCGATGCTAGCAACGATGCGACGGCATGCTCCCGTGTGGGCTCGCATGCCCTTGAGCCATCGGTTGGCTGCATCGCGGTCAGTGGTACTGGCGATGCGTCGAATCAAGCAGGTAGGTGTTCAGGAAATTTGCCGCGCTACTCGCGACGACAATGCCGAACCAGGCGATGCCCGATCCGACGAGGCGCCCGGCCAACAGGCCGAAAAGGATACCGAAGCCGATATTGCCGGCCAG
>JBFJVP010000380.1:0-3156 GCA_041624075.1 Thermoplasmatota archaeon
ATGACGGGTGCTTCGATGGTGGCGAGGGCGTTGGCCACTTCCTCGTCAGCCACGAACCACTGTGTAATGTGTCGCATGCGCAGCCATTCCCCTTTGTTGCAGCGGTTTTCGGGCTTGAAATTCGTGTGTGCTTCGAGCGCGAAAACCAAGGGCCGTTCAAAATTGCCCCAGGAGAATCGTTCGCATGAAACGGCGGCGTATACGACGGTCGTGAAGAGCGTCGATTCGGGTGGTGGGGGATTCCAGTGCGGGGGCTGCTCGGCGTTGTTGGTCGTGCCGGGAAACGTGTGAGGTAAATGCCACCACTGGCAGTCCGTTAGAACCATGTTGTTGGCTGGGCGGGCGAGACTTGGTTGTGCGGCTTGCCCATTGTCCACTTCCTTCCGTGGCTCAGGCGTCGTGCCGGAGCTTGGTTCCTCGGTAGGCGCTGTGGCCGTCTCGAGGCAACCAGGGATGACCAGTGCCAACCCGAGGAGCAAGTGCCATGGTTTCATGGGCCGGGCCATCCTGGTTCGTGGGGGCAGTATCCCTGCAAGTCGTAACCCACTGCCACGTAGTCGCCTGGGTTGCTTGGATCTGAAATGGATGTCCCGTAAACGGCGCGGTTGACGCCCTCTTGGTCCAGGCCTTGTTGCGTAGTCGTGCCAAGAATGGGCTGGATGCAATCGCTAATGCATGTCGGCAACGTCTGGATGCATTTCATCACGGATGGGGGTCGAGCGTCAGCTGCGGGTGCCAATGCCCCCCCCCGTGAGGAGTAGGAGGGTGATGGCCATGCTCATACGGCGCATGCTTGTGCAGCAACGCTGGTGGATTAAAGCGGCATAGCACCATGGTTGGCCCTCAGATCGGTAACGCTGCGAATTCTTCTTGTACAAAGAAGTCGACGGGTTGGGGGCGCCTGCAAGCAGTTTCTTCCGCCTGCCCCGCCCGCGCCCATGCCGGACGCCCCCGTATGCCCACGCGGCCACCAAGCCAACGTTCAATGACCGCCCACCGGCTCGGCCGTCCATGCGCTGGGCTTTATCGATCCTTCTGGCTGCCACGTTGACGGGTTGCGTAGGGGACGCCGGCGACCCACCGGGTCCATCGGGTCCGGGTCCCGTGGAGGATCCGTCGTGGGCCGTGCGGGCGTTGTTTGCCGGCGAAGACCACGCGGCCCAGGATGGCGTCATCAACCACGACCATACTAACCCAGCCCTCCACCGTGGCCTGAGTTCGCCCAATGTCGATGTGCTCGGCTGGACGCCGCTGTCGACTGAGTACCACGGCGCGCCGTCGGGCGGCTATTACTGTGGCGAGGTTAGCCTGGGGGAGCGCCAAATCGCTGTGGTCAATTCGTTCACCAGTGACGTGGCGATCGTGATCGTGGACGTGACGGATCCGGCAGCGCCCGTGATGTTGGGTGAACTGGTGCTGCCAAACACGCACATCTACGACTCGGCCATCAGCGACGACGGGCGATACGCCATCCTCGCCACCAGTCCCCTGGATGTCCTGTTCCCCGAGCCCGGGCGGGCATCGCTTGCGGGAATTGGGCCGGTCTTCGAGGAGCCCGAAGTGCCCGACGGCGGCCCCAGCCACTCGATCACTCCCGTGTGGCGGGATGCGTGCGGCAACGAGTACCAGGGGCCAGAGGACTTGGTGCCGTACGCATCAGGGGTGCTCCTGGTGGACCTCAGCGATCCCACGGTGCCCAGCGTCGCCGACTTCGTACCCCAGCCCGCCATTGGCCCCCACAGCGTCAGCGCCACCACCATTGATGGTACCAGTTGGGTCCTCGCCTCAACGACCAACCTGGTCTACACGGCGTCGTTCTTCAGCTTCTTCACCATCGAAGACACGCCGCTGGGCGGCAAGCTGGTGCCCCACAGCGAGTTCAGCGCCAACTACGAAAACCAGGTCGCCGGCACTGGCACCGATGTACACCCGCTGCTCAACGGCCACGTTGACGGCACCATCCAGAAGCACGAACCCACCGGCGACACCCTGGCCTACCTGGCCAACTGGGACGGCGGCCTGATCGTGGTTCGCATCGACGGGCCGGGACAACTCACCCGACTAGCCACGTGGGGCGAGCGTGACCCCGCCGCTGGGCAGGGCATGACGGGTGCCATCCACACCGCCTACCCGGTGGGCATGTGGCACGGCAACCATGTGGTCATCACTGGCCAGGAACTGGGCGCGCGCCCTGATGGCCGACCAACAGGGCAAATCGTGATTCTCAACACCACTGACCCAGCCAACCCGCAGCCACTGGCGCGCTGGACGCTGCCCGTCAACATCGAATGGAGTGGAGGCCTCATCTTCAGCACCCATTACGTCGCCCTCGTGGACGACACCCTGTACACGGCCCTCTACCACGGCGGCGTGTGGGCGGCCGACGCCAGCCCCGAACAGTGGCCAGAACTACCCTCCATCGGCGTCTTCATCCCGGACAGCCAACCGGATGCCCCGGCGGCCACCGGCGGCCCGACGCCAGAGGTGCTCGATGTGCTTGCCCTAGCCGATGGCTCCGTCGTGGCGTTCGACAGCACCACGGGCGCCTACACGTTCCGCATACAGCCCGGCGCGCTCCCGCTGGCGCAACCCTGGACCGACGACGCCTGGATCGGCCTAGACTAACCAGCGGCTGCCTGGCGGCCCACGGCCGGCGCGCTCCAATCCCTTTTTAGCGGGGCTTCGGTCGGCGGCTTACGTCGGAGCTGGTTCCTGGCCACCCCGGCGCACAGGGGTCGCATGACCAAATGGAATCTCACAAGCCCCGCAAAACGCGTGGCTGGGGTCCCGCTCATCCGCCTTGCGGCGTCGTCGGGCGCCGAGGAAACCCTTCCGGGTTCCGCTTACGCATTCGCCATCCCATCCGGGCCGTTAGCCTAGTCAGGTCCCCACAAGCCCCGCGCAGCGCGCGTGGCTCGTGGTCCGCTCGGCTACGCCTCGCTGGCCGGCGGCGCCTCACGGCGCCACCTGCCGCGCAGCGGGCTTTCACCCGGAGAGCATTCGCCATCCCATCCGGGCCGTTAGCCTAGTCAGGTCCCCACAAGGTCCACGCTCCGCGTGAACCTCGTGGTCCGCTCGGCTTCGCCTCGCTGGCCGGCGGCGCCTCACGGCGCCACCTGCCGCGCAGCGGGCTTTCACCCGGAGAGCATTCGCCAT
>JBFJVP010000381.1:0-3129 GCA_041624075.1 Thermoplasmatota archaeon
CGAATTGGGCGTCCATGTCGTCGAGAAAGAAAACCTCTGATTCGCCAATGAAGGCGCCCCGGGCATTCACCCCAAGGCTTCACGTCCCCCGGCTTCTTGCCCGCCCCTGGAACTTACCTTCGGCCGCTGCGCCCCCTGCGAAGCCGGCGTGCCCAAGATGAGCGCCGCCGACGCCGCCGACATGCTCGAACAGCGCCCCGCGGGCACCGCGACGGCAACTGGATTCACCGCGACGGCCAACGCAGGGAATTCATTGGCGGGGTCAGCCTAATCCGAGGGGTCGCCGAACAAGTCGCTCAAGCCGACTCGCCGCCTTCGGCGACGAGCGGCTTAGCTCAACCGTTGGGCGGCTGCCCTTAAGTAACGTCATGCCAATCCTCGAGCCCCGGTGGGTTCCCTTGAAGAGAAGCATGCGCGTCGTTTCGTTTTTTAGCATCGTTAGCAGCGGGATTGGTATCGTTGCCGGCTTGGTAGCTCTGGCGCGGATGGATGCCACAGACCCCGTGGGTCGATTCATCGTTGCGGGCTCGGTGGTGGCGCTGTGTGTTGGGTATCTGGCGTACTTCGTCGCCATCTTGGCCCGTGAGGCCCGACCGGCCCAACCGGCCTAGCACCTGCAGGGGTGGCGTGGTTTGTCGCCAAGTACGTTGCGGCGCACCGTCGCTGTCCGAGATTGAGCCGTCGTTCGCCGGCTAGGGCCAGCGATTTTCGGATTGTTGAAGATCGAACTCGGCCCAGTCGGTCAGCCGCCCAACAATTCGCTCGACCCGACCAAACTACGTGCGGCCGGTCAGTGCGACAGTTAGTTGGTGGCAAACCCCAGGCCCCCCGTCACGATATGTATGACGTCACGAGCTTGCGAGCCCGCTGCCGCACATCCCGATGTACCTTGCCTTGTTTCTTCGTGATCCAGTGGTGTTTCATCGTCACGATGGTTTCGGTGTCGACGTGCGACTTCTTCCTCATCGACCCCTCTTCCCACTGACCTGGCTTGACCTCAATGAACGCCGCGCCTTTCCCGGAGCCGCTCGTCATGGCACAGCAAAGATACTGTTCCCCGTGGCCCGGGTAGGCCTCGTTGCTCAAGATCAGCCACGGCCTTTGGCCCCCGGTCTTCAGTTCCGGGTCGTTATCATGGTACGCGTCGGGGCCCCAAACGACGTCGCCAACGGAGAACGGCGCGGACATCTAGAACCAATCATCCGGATCTTCTGGGCCAAGCCGCTCGTTGAGGTCCTGGGTCGTTGCGTGAATCATGGCAAGTCTTGCACCTTCCAATTCGGTGGGTTGGAACCAGTAGACTCCCTGTTTGTCCAAGAGCCCACGTTGCAGCAATCGGCGAAGGACCGCTCCGAGCGTGTGAACTTCGATCCCAAGCGCGTCCGCGATTTCAACGGCACGCCAGGCTTCGCCGGGCGTCGCACGAATGAAGCGCATCACGCGCGCGGGATTTGAGTCGCCTGGATGGCTGGCACGTGCACCCTTTAGGAGGGTTTCAACCGCCATGGACATATTGACTCATATGTTAGTCATTTGAGAAAAGCTTGCTGCCGGGCGAGGTGGAACCACCCCGACCAGATCGCTCCAGCCGTTTCCCGACCGCGTCGGAGCCGTTGGCCTCGACCGCCACCCCGGAGCCGATCCCCGCCCTGAATCGGATGCACTCGGCGCGGGCCGCACGGCGTCGCGTGGACCACCAAACGGCACGCCGAAAACTTGGAATTCCGAGGCCCCACGAGCCCCCAAAGCGGGCCTTGCCCGCGCAACAAACGGCGGTTGACCTCAATCACCAAACTGGCCGTATACCACCCCCCAATGTACACATCTGTCCAACCACAGGAGTGATATAGGCAGCCCGGTGGAGAACCATCCATGGATGGGACCCTGTTGTGGAGCGCCGGCCTGGCCGGCATCGCGGTCGTCGCGATCACGTGGCTCGCCGGTCGCCTCGGCGGCACCCTTGGGGGCCTGCTCGCCACTGCACCCATCACCAGTTCCGCCGCGCTGATCTTTCTCAGCCTCGATGCCGGCAATGCCTTCGTCGGCCACCAAGCGCTTGCGGGCGGCCAGAGCCTGTTTGCCGCCCTCGTGGCCATGCCGGCGTACTTCTACAGCCTCAAACTGACCCGCGGCGCCTGGCTGCCCCTCCGGCTAGGCCTGGCCTTGACGACCTTCGTCTTGACCTTCACCGCAGGCACGCTTGCCATCACCGCAGCGACGCCCGCGGCTTGGGCGGCGATCTGGATGCCAGCCAGCCTGGCCTTCGCGGCAGTGCTGGGCGTCACGTTTCTGCGCGCCGAATTGCCCGCCATGAAACAACGCGCCCCCAAGATGGGACTCACCGTGCGCGAAGGGGCACTGCGCTTCGCCGCCGGCGCCGGCGTGGTGCTACTGGTCGGCTGGCTGCGGGTCGTCACCCCGGGGCTCAGCGCTGCATGGGCCGTGTTTCCAGGCACCTTCCTCGTCACTCTGTGGATCCTTGGCCTCGAACGCGGCGCCGCCTTCAGCGCCAAGGCCAGCCAAGGGGGCGTGCTGGGCGTGCCGCCGCTGGCCGCGTACCTGCTGACCCTGTGGGCGGTGCTGCCTATGCATGACGGGACCGCCTGGACTTTCTTGGCGCAGGCCCCCGCTTGGGCCGCCTACTTCGCCGTGCTGGTGCCCCTGGCCAAGTGGCGTGAAGCCGCCCCCGCGCCGGCTGCGGTCGCGGCATGAACGGACACGACTATCAACCGCCGCCTGGCTCAAGCATCGTGGAGTGGCTGGAGGCATGCGGCTTGGAGGAGCTCATCGAGGGCTCGCCGTCCCTGCGGCGCATCGACACCAAGCACGTCGTCCTGATCCGTCGGGGCGACAACGTCGTGGCCACCGAGGCGTTGTGCCCCCACAAATTCGCGCCCCTACAGGAAGGCCACGTCGAGAACGATTGCCTGGTGTGCCCCGTCCACGATGCCCACTTCCACTTGGACAGCGGCGCCGCCCGAGAAGGCGACGGCTGGGCCGGGCAACTGGAATTGTTCACGGCCGAAGTCCGCGACGGCCGCGTCTGGGTGCAGGCCTAGGCCGTGAACATCCAATCCGCCATGGCCGAGCCTTGCCCCACCCTGGTGCCCAAGAGGGCGATCGTAGCGA
>JBFJVP010000382.1:0-3122 GCA_041624075.1 Thermoplasmatota archaeon
CCTGCGCCTGGGGCGTACTGGCGCAACGCACCCCGCAGCATTCACGAAAGATGGGACGGGATCGCCTGATGCTGGAGCGCGGCGTGCCCATGGCCATGAAGCGGTTCCCGTGGACAGCCCGCCTACGCACAAGGCCTAAGTGTTAACGCGCCTCTACTTCTGCACATCATGGCGGGATTGAAAGCAAAACAAGTGGTCGGCGTGTTATTCGTTTCCGCTGGCGTCGTTGGCATCGCCGTCACGCTCCTCTCCGCCGACCGGCCACAAATCATTCCGCTGCTGATGCAGGCTGCCCTGATCTGGCTTGGCTGGGGATTCATTCGCCGCGCGCGTCAAACCACCGCCATGACGGGTGGCGCAACGCCCGGCCCCGTGGAGTTGCCCCCAAAGGAGGATTTGGCGCAAATCAAGGAGCCGATCGCAGCGTGTCCGCGCTGCGGCTACCCCAACATGAAGCCCCCGACCCTTTCAGATGGCATCTGGCCAGGGGGCGGTGAAACCAACTTCCTGGTGTGTGGCCGCTGCGCCTGTCGGGGCCAGCCCCTCGTCTTGGACGACGGCCAAGCCTACGGCGCCTTCCTCGAAGGCTTGGGCGCAAAGCCACGCGGGGAATAACGGGATCCTCAGGCGGCCCTCCCCGTTGGATGTGGGTCGTGCGATGGCGTATCAGCGTATCCATCCCATGATGCGTGACGGACCCGGGCGCGCCGTTCTGGGGCCGCCGCATCGATCGAGTGGCGGTGCCGCAGCGCCCTTGCCACATAGGCTCTGGTCAGAGTGGGGGGCAGGGCTCAGGCCGCTGCCTTCAACCTCTCCACAACCCACTCCTTCTCCAAACTCGCCACAAAGAAGCCGGCGCGGGGCCCGCGGTCCTGCCCTAGAATGACCCGGTAAACCGCCCGGAAGGCGTCGCCCGGCTTGAGGCCGGCTATGTCTTTGGCCTCGTAGATGGCGTCGTGGACGGTTTGGCCGGTCCAGTCGTCAAGGGACAGGCTCTCCAGACGGGCCGCCAGGTCGCGGAGGAACACTTGGTCGTCGTCAGACAGTTCCACGTTTGGCAATTCGCTTTGCACCTGGAATTTCAGGTTGTCGGGCGCGAAATTGTTGAGCCAGTAGCGCACGTGTTCGACGCGTTCGGCGAGGTGGGCGCGGTCTGCGTCGGTGAGTTCGCCGGTGACTTCGGCGCTGCGGCGCAGGATGGCCTCGACGCCCTCCACGGTGTCGGCCATTTGGGCGACGGTGACCAGGTGCCGGTACGCGATGGGCTTGGGCATTGCCTCCGGTGGGCCCCGGGGGCTGGAGAGTTGGTACGTGCGTTCTACTTCGGTAAGGTCGCCGGGGTTCTCCTCGGCGCCGTAGTGTACGCGCTCCAAGCGATCGAATTCGTCGACGAGGGTGAGGATGCCGAGGCCGGGGTCGAAGTCGATGTGTTTGCGGGGGCTTTGCCGCATGAGAAGGTAACGCAGCACTTCGGGGGGCGTCATTTGCAGCATCTGGGTGGCGCTGACGGCGAGGCCGGTCGAGCTGTGCATGGCGCCCTTGCCCTTGAGTTGCAGGAATTCGTACATGACGTGGTGGGGCTCCTTGCCGCCGAAGATGTCGCGCACGAGGGGGATGCCGGTGTCCCAGGAGCCGCCGCTGGCGCCGTGGTCCTTGCCAAACGCCTCGAAGGTGACGCCGAGGAACACCCAGCGGGCGGGCCAGTCGAGGCGCCATGGTAGCTTGCCAACGCCCCCCTGGCGGATGTCCACTGTGAATGTGCCCGCTTCCGGGTCGTCGCTGCCGGTCGCCTTGGCGCAGGCGGTGCAGACGCAGTGGGCCAGCGGCGCGACGTAATCGAGCACCTCCGTGCCCGAGATGCGCCGGCATGTGGGGCATTGGGGGTTGAAGGGTGCCCAGCGCTTGGGCAGTTGCCGCTTGCTCACCCGCTCAATGATTTCACGCACCTCGTCCACCCGGTCAAAGGCGGTGGCGGTGGCGTCGGCGTAACGGCCGTCGTGGTACAACTGGTAGGCCGACAGCACCGTTGGATCCACGCCCAGCGCCTTCAGGTTGCCCAGGAAGGGTTCCAGGAAGTGCTCCGAATAGGAGGCGTGCGCGCCGCACCCGTTGGGTCGGCCTTCGCCGTCAGGGCACGGAATTTCGCGCAGCGGCTTGCCGACGTGCTCCTGGTAGCTCGGGTGCAGGAACGGGTACACCTTGCGCAAGGGATCGTAATCGTCGGCGATGTAGATCAACTCGCAGTCGCCGCCAGCATCCCGCGTGGCGCGGAAGATCGCCTCCGTTGTCAACACCTCGCGCATGTTGCCAACGTGGATGGGGCCACTGGGCGTGATCGCCGTGGCAAACACTTGCTTGCCGCCGCCGTGCAGTTCCATCAAGCGCGCGGCCTCAACATCGGCCCAGTGGGTCACAGGCGCGCGACCAAGCACTGAGCCATCAAGGCTTCGACGGTGGACTTCGGGCTTTGGGGCTTCACGCTACCTGAACCCCAGCTTCACCAGGTTGGCGAACAACCCTTCATTGCGCAGCTCCCGCAGGCTCCGGCCCGCGTTCTCCGGCCGCAGCGGGCAAAGCAGACACGGCGGCTCCGAGTTGCAGCACGCGGCAACCCGTAGTGCCGGGGTTTCAACGGGGTCGTTGGCCGCGCGGTCTTCCACGCTGGACCATGGCCCGCGCGCACTTGAGGCGTGTGCTGAAGCCGCAGGTGGGGACTGCCGGAATCTCTAACCCTCGCATGAGTGTAAGCCACGCATGGATCCCCGAGTGCTGACTGCCATCCTCTTTTTCTTGGCTGCTGCGGCATTCTTGTTTGCAGGCACCATGGGGTCGCCGCTGTACTTCCTGGCCGCCATCCTGTTCGTGGCCGCCGGAGCCGCGATGCTCATCGACCGGGCGCGGCTGGCTGAAACCTGATTCGGCGCGAAGGGGTCAAATGGGGGTTGCGTGTCGCGCGCCTCAAGCGGAGTAGCTATCCGGTCTGCCCCCAAGAGTGGCTTCGGAGAATGTTTCTGAACTTCGGCCAAGACGCTCCGCGCCTCGGCCTAGCTCCAAAACGCTTCGTCGCATCCGCTCCTCAACCTTTTGGACCCATGGTGTAGCTTGGATATCACCGAGCCCTC
>JBFJVP010000383.1:0-3111 GCA_041624075.1 Thermoplasmatota archaeon
CCCTCGGCGTCGGTGTTGAGCACTTCGATGGTGGTGCCGTCCTTGGCGGTGACGATGTCGCCGGGGCGCTGGGCGGTGCCGCTGGGCATGTTCTCCACGGCGGCGACGATGCCGATGACGCGGTGCTTGACGCCCAGGTCCTTGAGGGTGGTCATGAGGGCGATGGTGTTGCAGGCGCCGCACTTGTCGTACTTCATGTCCCACATGCCTTGGCCGGGCTTGATGCTGATACCGCCGGAGTCGAAGCACACGCCCTTGCCGACGACGACGATGGTCTTCTTTGCGCCCTCGGGGTGGTAATCCATGGTGATGAGTTGCTCTTCGTTCTCGGAGCCCTGGGCCACGCCGCACAGGGCGTTGTAGCCTTCCTTGCGCAGGGCCGCCCGGCCCTTGATGCTCACCTTGAAGCCGTGGGCGCGGCCGCGTTTGCGTGCCTCGGCGGCGAGCCACTTGGGGTTGCAGATGTTGGCTGGCGTGTTGGCCAAGAGGCGGGCGTCGTTGACCGCTTCAGCAATGATGGCGGCGTTCTTGGCGGCCTTGCGGATGGATGCGGGCTTGTCGTGGATGAGTTGCAGGGCGTCGATGCCGGCCTTGGGCTTCTTTTTCTCAGGGGCGGAGCGCCACTGGTCAAAGCTCAGGTCGCCGATGATGGCCCCCTGCACCACCGCTTGCACGGCGTCGGGGTGGCCGCTGTCGGTGTGCAGCGTGGTGGCCACGCGCCGCAGGCCCAGGCCCTTGACGTGCTTGAGGGCGGCGCTCATGCAGGCACCGATTTTTTCCTGGGTCAGTTTTTCCGGGTCGCCGAGGCCCACGAGCACGACGCCGTGTTCGCCATCGGTGGGAAGGGAGACGACTTTCTTCAAGCCTAGGGACGTGGTTTCGTTTTCGAGGAGGAACTGCACGTGCTTTTGGTCAGCCAATCCGAGGCCGGCGAGGCTGGGGGCGGTCTTCTTGTCATCCTTGGAGACGACGCCGACGACAACGAAGTCGGCCTTCACCTGCTTGGGCGTCACGACGGAAATCTGGACCATGGGACGCTGCCATCCGGGCCGGGTGGTTAAAATTCCCGAGACGGGCCCCGCACTGGTGCATGGCGGCGCAGCAGCGGCGATCCCGGCTGGAAGCAGCGAAGTGCCTAACCGGCGGCCCGCGATCCCGTGAACGTGCTCACCCTCACAGGGTACGGCGGCGTCGGGGAGATCGGCGGCAACGCGTTCCTGCTCGACGACGGTCGTAACCGCATTTTCCTGGACCTGGGCAAGCGCTTTGGCAGCGATCCGCGCCTGGATGAGCCACGCAGGCCGGGGTGGAATGACTACTACGACGACTTCCTACAGCCCCGTGGCACGCAGATGGCGCCCGACCTGATGCGGTTGGGAGTGATTCCCGATTTGCCCAGCCTGTGGCGTCAGGACCGGGGCGGATCATCTGGGCCCCGGCCCGTGGACGCAGTGCTGGTGAGCCACGCCCACATGGACCATTGCGGCCTGCTTGGCTTGCTTCGGCCCGACGTTCCGGTACTGGCCTCGGCGGGCAGCCAGGCGACGCTTCGGAGCCTCCAGGAAACCGGAAGCGGCGCGCTCAGCGAATACTTCACACAGCGACCCAAAGGCATCCTGCCCAAGAAGGACGGGGAACCCGGCAAGGGGACCTCGTGGAAGACCGAGGATGGCGAAACCGTGGCGGCCCATCGATCAGTGACCGGGGACGACGTGGAGGTAGGCCAGTGGCGCCTGCGGCACTTCGACGTGGATCACTCCATCCACGGCGCCCGCGCCACCCTGTTGGAAGGGCCCAAGACCATCGTCTACACGGGGGATTTCCGGATGCATGGCCGCGATGCGGATGCCACCAAGCGCTTCATCGAACGAGCCGGCGGCGCCGACGTACTAATTACGGAAGGGACCAACGTTGGCAGCGGCCACAGCCACCGGAACACCGATAATGAACACGCGGTCGAAGGGGAAATCCAGCGCATGCTGGACCAAGCCGGCGATCGGTTCGTGGGCATCAGCTTCCCACCCAGGGACCTGGACCGGTTTCTCAGCATCTGGAACGTCGCCCGCACATCGAACCGCCGCGTGGTGATCCCCACCAAGCTCGCCCACTTGCTCGACAGCGTTCGCGCCACAGACGACACCCTGCCTGATCCCCGGCGGGACCCACACGTGGCCATCCACGTGCCGGTGCGAGGCAAGGGCGTACGCGCCATGCCGCCGGGCGTGCTGCGGATGCCCTCCGAGTCCCTGGAGATGCGGGACGTGGAGGTGGATGACGAGACGTGGACCGACTTCTGGCTGAGTGACCACGCCACGTGGGAGCGGCCGTACCTCCTGGCCGACAACACGGTCACCTCGGCGGACGTGGCGGCGCAGCCCCACGAGTTCCTGTTCAGCATCAGCTACTGGACCATCGGGGAGCTGTTCGACATCTTCCCCCATGACGGCACGCCCCCTCCGGGCGGCTTGTACATTCACTCCATGACGCAGCCGTTCAACGACGAAATGGAAATCAGCGATCGCAAACTGCAACGGTGGCTGCACGCCTTCCGCTTGGACCGGGAAACCACCCACGTCTCCGGCCACCTCTCCGAGGAGGACCTGCACTGGGTGATCGACGAGGTGGGCCCCCGCACGCTGGTGCCGGTGCACTCCCAGGACCCCAACCTAACGGCGGAAAAGTACCACAGCCGCACGGGCCACAAGGCCGTGATCCCGGGCTTCGGCCGCGCAGCGGAGCTCGCCTGATCCGGCGACGTTTTGAGTGGCCCGCCGCTTGAGTGCCCGTGGACCTGGAAGCGCGGGCCAGGCAGTTCTTTGACGCCATGGAGGACGTACAAGTGGAGCGTCTGCTCGACCTCTTCGCGGACGATGGCGTGTACGACGTGCTGGGAGTCGTCGGCCCCATGGACAAGGAGCAATACGCTGCCTATCTGCGAGCCGTCAGGCACCGCATGCCCAAGGTCAGCTTCACCATTGAGGCGCTAGCCGTGCGCCGCAACATCACCTTCGTCGAATGGCGCTCCGAGGGCCAATTGGCCCTGGGCCAACCGATTGCTTACCACGGCGTACACGTTCTCAGTTGGAATCAGGACGGACTCATCGCGCACGC
>JBFJVP010000384.1:0-3104 GCA_041624075.1 Thermoplasmatota archaeon
CCCAGGGTTTGACTCCGGTCCACGGCGCTTTTGCTTGCCTCAGTTCAATGAGGCCATCCCGCTCGGCGAGGCCAGGTCGGTGCTTGCACCGACCACTCCGCGGGGGAGTCCCGGCGGGGGCGGAGCCCCCAGGGTTTGACTCCGGTCCACGGCGCTTTTGCTTGCCTCAGTTCAATGAGGCCATCCTGCTCGGCGAGGCCAGGTCGGTGCTTGTACCGCCCACGGTGCGGGGGTGGCCGCCCATCCGCTTCAATGAAAGCGGTTGCGGGGTCTGGTATGCTACGCCGGGCTGATGGAACACGCAAACTGTTCCAGTGCCGGAAACATGGGCCGGACGGCGCCGAGCTGGTCATGGGTCTCCATGAAGTCCAGCAGGAGCCCTGCGGCTTCGAAGGCGTCGCCGTGGAAGTCATCCCAGGAGGTGAGGGACGCACTCAGGGCCGCCATGGGGTCGGCGGCGTAGCCTCGGGCTTGGCGCTGCAGCGATGTGGCCTCGGCGTGGGCTAGGAATCGGGGTGCAACTCGGAGGCGGCGATGGAGCCGGGTGCCGGTGCGGTCGAGCACGCCGGCGACTGTTAGGCGGGCCAGCAGGTTCGAGGCCATGGTGGACGAGAGGGCGTGAGCAGTTTGTAGCCCTGGCCCCAGGGTGTGTGAAACTACTGCCGGCGGCGGCGCCCAGATGGCGCACGGGGCCACGGCCAAGGCCTGGCCGCCGCCTCCCTTCCAGCCTCTTTTAAAAGCGGCAGCATTGGCCGGCGCGTGCAGGAGGAGGGCTGGAGCGAGCGGCGCGTGCGCTCGGTGCTGCGCGACCTCCGGAAGAAAGACTTCTCCTTCGAGGAGGGGGAAATCCTGGGGTCCATGTGCACGGCACCCCACGATGTCGCGCGCTGGGCGCACGACTTGTTTCTGGAGACCAACCTGGGCGACCCAGGGCACTTTCCGGCGGCGGCGCAACTGGAGCGTGAAGTCTTGCAAGACTTCACCCGACTCCTCCACGCACCGCGCGGCGCCGGGGCACGTTACCTGACGGGGGGAACCGAAGCCAACTTGCTGGCCCTGTACCTGGCCCGCCGCACCGGCCGCAAGACAGTCCTCTTGCCGGACTCGGCGCACTTCAGCTTCGAAAAGGCGGCTCGCTTGCTGGGTATGAAGCTCCGCTACATCCCCACGACTGAATCGGGCCACGCCGACCCCCACGCCATGGAAGACGCCGTCAGCCGCTCGACCGCCCTGATCGTAGGCGTGGCCGGCACCACGGAGTTGGGCCTGATCGATCCCATCGAGGACCTGTCAGAGGTGGCGCTGCGCCACAAAGTGCCGCTCCACGTGGACGCCGCGTTTGGAGGCTACATCCTGCCGTTTCTGGAGGATGCTGGCCGGCGAGCACGCCCCTTCGACTTCCGACTCGATGGCGTCCACTCCCTCAGCCTCGACCCCCACAAGATGGGCATGGCACCCATCCCGGGCGGCGTCATGGTACTGCGCAACGAAGCCGATTGGCAACGGATCGCTGTGGAAACCCCGTACGTGAGCACCGATCGCCAAGTGACGCTCATGGGCACCAGGCCAGGAGCCGCCGTGGCCGCCTGCTGGGCAGTTCACCGGCACCTGGGTCGAGCGGGCTATGCCAGCCTCGCCGAAACCATGCTGGACAACGCCACCTTCCTGGCAGCCCGGCTCCAAGCCATGGGCATCGCACTCGTGGCCCAGCCAGAACTGAACGTCGTCACCTTCTACGCCGACGAACCCGAAGCGCTATCGGCCAGGCTTCAAGCGGGCGGCTTCCGAGTCAACATCGTGCCGCGCTTTGGCGCCATCCGCATCGTGGTCGGCCCCCACGTCACCCGCCACGTCGTCGAACGCTTCTTGGTCAAACTCTCGGAGGCCATCCAGTGAACCCACCTCGCGACCCCATCGATGCGTCCCTGGAGTCAGCCCCCATCATCGACAAGGACGGTTACTCGTACGTCATCCACCCCATCACCGACGGGATCCCGCGGTGCAACCCGGAACTCCTGCGCGCATGGGTCACCTGGGCCCGCCACCAGATCGATGAGCTTGAGCTGAATCCCACCGTGCTGCTTGCGCCCGAAGCCATGGCCCTGCCCCTGGCTGCGTCCCTATCCTTGGATCTGGGTATCCCCTACCTGGTGGCGCGCAAGCGCCCCTACGGGTTGCCAGGCGAGCGCGTCGTGGGCGCTCGCACCGGTTACAGTACGGCTCGCCTGCACCTGAATGACATCCAGAGCGACGACCGGGTCCTGCTGGTCGACGACGTACTCTCCACCGGAGGCACCATGGATGCGATCCTGGCCGCCCTCCATGAGCATGCTACCGTTGAGGCAGCACTCGTGTTTCTGGACAAGGGATTGCGGCGCTACGAATTATCTGCACGCCACGGAACGCCCGTGGTGGCCATGCGCACCATCGACGTGTCCGGCGGGCGCGTGAAGGTGGCGCCCCAGGAGAAAGCATGACCATCCAGCAACCCATCATCATCGTCGGCGCGGGCCGCAGCGGCTCAACCCTCTTCCACGACCTGCTGGCAGAGCACCCGCGCATGGCGTGGATCAGTGCCTTGACCAACCGGGACCCGGACCACCCCGGCCGCAACCGGTGGGTTCTCAACAACCTCAACAAGCCCGTTCTCGGCTCCAAGTTGCGCGAGCGCGGCGGCCCCGTGGAATGCTACAACCTCTGGGACAAGCACTACCCCGGCTTCAGCACACCGTGCCGCGATCTGGTTGCCGGAGACGCGACACCCAAAGCGGTCAAACGGCTGCGAGCCGCCTTCGAAGAAACCACCACTCGCAAGCGCGACCGGCTGCTGCTCAAGGTCACGGGTTGGCCGCGCACGGGTTTCCTCAACGAACTGTGGAGCGACGCCAAGTTCATTCACGTCGTTCGAGACGGCCGACCCGTAGCCAACAGCCTCATGGGCGTCGACTGGTGGTGGGGCTGGCGCGGGCCCGAGAATTGGCGCTGGGGGCCGTTGCCCGCGGATCAGGCAAAGCTATGGAAGAAGCATGACCAGAGCTTCGTGGCACTGGCAGGCATCCAGTGGAACATCCTCATGGAATCCACCGTCAGGGCTCTCAAATTGC
>JBFJVP010000385.1:0-3092 GCA_041624075.1 Thermoplasmatota archaeon
GAGGTCGCCCTGAGCGCAGCCGAGGGTGCTCTTACGCTGGCGGGGGAGGCCGTCGACCTGATCCAGGGTTCCTTTGTCCAGCACATCTACAACGCTGACGGCACGTACACTGCCCGACCCGTCGGCGCGGCGGACTTCCATCGCAGCCACGGCCACTTCCATTACGACAGCTTTGCACGCTTCCGCCTGTACCCCGTCGAGGACGGCTTGCGGGGCGAGGTGGCCGCGGCGGGCCACAAGAGCGGGTTCTGCTTGCTGGACTGGGGCCGCATGCAGGAACCGGAAGTCCCCCGGGAATCGGGCGGCCGCGCCGACCAGGCGTGCCTGCTGCCCAATGCCAAGGGCTGGTCCATGGGGGTCAGCGCTGGCTGGTTCGACTTCTACTGGTCGGACCTGACGGACCAGTACATCGAGGCCAGCGGCGTTGAGGACGGCGTGTACGAATTGGTCAGTATCGCCGATCCCGACGGCTGGCTGGAGGAGTCCAACGAGGCGGACAACGCCGCCAGCGCCTTGATTCGAATCGAGGGCGACGTTGTCGAGGTGTTGGAGGAGCGCGGCTTCTACCGCATGCCGCCTGACACGGCCCGCCTGTAGGCCCGCCCTGCGTGGATACGGTTTTCACCTGCCGGGCGCCTGTCCCATGCATGAACAGTGGTTGGGCCGTCGTTGCTGCCTTGGTCGTAGTGGCCGCAGCGGGTTCCGTGGATGGGAGCTTGTCGCATCAAGACGCAGTGCCTGCAATCGCCGACGGCGAGCAACCAACCCAGTGGCGCGCCGCCTGCGCCGCTTCCTGCTCACAGACCCTTTTGGTGTCCCAAGCGCAGGCCCAACTCGTGGTGGCCATCGCATGGGACCCCACCACCAACCCCGGCATGCAATTGGTGCTGGAGACGCCCGGCGGCGATTGGATCGTCGCTGCCACCACTGACCGTGCCGCCGTGGCGCGCTTGGCGGATGCTCCTGCCGGCACCTACATCTTGCACATCCAGGGGCACGGCACGTACAACGCTTCGGCATCCGGGGGCGGCGACGACTTGGTGCCCAACCTGGTCACTCTCATTCCCACGAGCGTTCGCGTGCGGTCGTGCAGCAGCTACGAACGGGAGGAGCAAGGCGCCCGCAGGTGCCTGCGGTTGAGTAACGGCGTGGGCAACATTGGCCGCGGGCCACTGGATGTCCGCCTGGAATTGGCCGAAGGTGCCAAGGCTTTGGCGAGCAGCGCCGGCGAGATCGCCGAGAACGTCGCGGACCTGCCCCCAGGCAGCCTGGATGTGGCAGGAACCGGCCAGTTCGTGCAACGCATCTTCAACGCGACGGGCGGCTACCGGGATGAACCCGTGGCCGGCGCGGAGTTCCACCCGACGCACGCACACTTCCACTACGCGGGACTTGCCGGCTTTGAGTTGTACGAATTCGACCAGGAAACCGGGCTGCGGGGCGACCCCGTGACGGCGAACAAGAAGAGTGGATTCTGCTTCCTGGACTGGGACCGCATTCCCAATTCGCCAGTGCCCTACGGCTCCTACGAATACGGGTACACCGAATGTCTGGTGCCTGGCAGTCGCATCCCGGGTTCGTTGATCCCTGATGGCCGCCTGCCCGACCCGACGGCGTGGCGCATGGGCGTCAGCGTCGGCTGGTACGACTTGTACACTTGGGATCTCGATGAGCAGTACGTGGAAATCAGCGGCGTGCCGGACGGCGTGTACGAACTGGTTTCGACGGCCGACGTGGAAGAAACGTTGGAGGAAGAGGTTGAAGTGGACAACACGGCGAGCGTGGTGCTCCGGTTGACTGGCAGTTCGGTCCAGATCCTTGAGGAGCGCGGAATTTACCGCGTCTGAGGGCCAGGCGCGTCCGATGCCGTGTGCGTGAGCACGGCGACCGTTGTGACCTGAGGGAAGGGCCGGCCGCCGAGGGGAGCGGCGGCCGGCGGGGACGGCTCGCTGGCCATGAACCTAGGAGAAGATTCCTCGCACGGCGCCCCAGACTCGCTTGGCCGCCCGGGTGGCAGCGTTGCCATTTGGCTCGTCCTCTTCATCCGACTTGTCCTCGGATTGGCCGGAGCCATCACCCGAGGCGTCGCCGGAATCAGCGCCGGAACCGCTGGATGGCACGTTGCAGCCCTCGCTGGCAGCAACGAGGCTGGTTCCGGCATCGTCGATGAGCGCCGAAGCCTGGGTGCAGAGGCCCGACAGGTCCGCGCTGCCGGAGGCGTCGGCGGCACCCAGTGAGGAGTCCGCGCCGATGTCGGCGTAGTGTGCGCTGTGGGCGACGCACCATGCTTCCAGTTCGTCAACCAGGGAGGCGGTGCGTGCGTGTATGTCGACGCTGGCAGCGATGTCGACGACGCCTTCGTACGTGCTGCGGACGGTTGTGCCGATGTTGGTGGCCTCTCGGGCTTCACGGCGGGATTCATCGGTCTCATGCGGGTAGCGGATGTCGGTGTCCAGGGAGCCGTTGATGACGGCGCCGGCATCGACGATGTCCGTTGTGCCGTCAATGGCGGCTTGGCCGCTGGCTGATATCGAGCCGGTGGAAACCGAGCTTTGTGAGCCGGTCGAGGCGGTGGTTTGGGCAGCAACCAGTGCAGCGGCACCAACCATGGTGGCCAACGCCAGGACCATGGGGACGATCGTTGAGCGGGGCTTGTTGGGGGAATGTGGTTGAGGGTGCGCCATTGGCTTCACCAACTCCTTCGTCGGTGACCGCCAGACATAAGGAGATTCGATACCGCCGTGATATGTGGCGGATCACGCTTGATCCCGTGGACCGGCCGGCGCGTCAGGGGCACCGCCGGCCTCGGCGTGCCTCGTGGCCACCCATCCAACGGGACTGTACTATCCACAACGCTCATAAAGTGGGTCCAGTGGCCCACCCTCCATGCTCGGCAAGCTATCATTGACGCTGCTGGTGGCCATGACGGCCATCGCTGGTTGCCTCGAGTCCGGTGAGGACGTCGAAGCCAACGCCCTGACGACGGACGACCTCCTGATGCCCGTCGTCGACAACCTGACGCTGGACTCCCAGTACCTGTACAACGTGCCCCAGGTCGGTGGCGGCCTGTACTTCGACTTCGTTGTGCCCGA
>JBFJVP010000386.1:0-3086 GCA_041624075.1 Thermoplasmatota archaeon
AACCCCATGCGGGTGGAGCAGCGCATCGGTCGTGTCCACCGCATCGGCCAGGAGCGCGACAACGTCATCATTCTCAACCTGGCGGTCGCCGACACGATCGAGGACTACGTTCTACAGGTGCTGTACGAGAAGATCAAGCTCTTCGAGGTCGCCATCGGTGAAATGGACCTCATCCTCAGCGACATCAACGAACAAGGCGGCCTGGAGAAGCGGATTCTTGACGCCATTCTGGGCACCGAAAAGGACGAAGATGTCAAGGACTCCTTGCAAAAAGTTGAGCGCGAAGTCAAGCGCTCCAAGGAGCACGCGCTGGAAATCAAGCAATTGGACGCCAGCGTCTTCCAGAAATTTGACTTGTCGACGGCGCACGACGACTACCAGGTTGAGTCCTCCGTGGACCTGGACGCGGAGGTCAAGCGCTTTGTGGATGCGTTCGTCCAGACCTCCGGCGCCGAGGAAGAAGAAAAGGAGGGCGTTGTCACCGTCCGCCTGCCCCGCACCTACTGGAAACGCATCGGAGGCGTCCACAGCTTCACGGCCGACCCGGAAGTGTTCGAACAAACCGAAGGCGAAGTGGAATTGCTCAGCCTCGGCAGCAAGTTCGTGCAAAACGTGATGGACATCCTGTGCCGCGAGGGCAACGTGGGTGTCCTCCGGACAGCCGAAGTTGATTCGCCGGCGACGCTGCTCTACTACCGCTACTTCATCGAAACCCTGCGCAGCGAAGTGGAGTCGTTCGTGTCGATCACCATCGATGATGGGGGCGACGTCTTGGAGATCACCGAGGACCTGCGGGACATCGGCGACGGCGAACCCCACGCCTCACCCGTAAATCTCAGCGCCGACGACTGGGAGGAGCTCACCGACAAGGCTCGTTTCGAAGTCGGCAACGTCCTGGTGCCTCTGCTCAACCGCAAGCGCGAGGAAGCCCAAGAGGAAGTTCGCCGCATTGAGAAGCGCCTCGAGGACTATTACGAACGCCTCAAGGAGGAAATCCGCTTGGACGAGGCGAAGATCCGCCGCAAGATGGGCGAGATCCGCAACCGGCTCTGGTTCACGGAGAACGGCATCCGGGAGCGCAAGCTTGAGGATCAGTACAAGAAGCTGGAAGAGCAGTTGCACGAGTTGACCTTCAAGAACAACCGCCGCATCGAGGAGTTGGACACCGAGATGAAGGATCGGTTGGCGCGGGAGCAGGAGAAGAACGAGCCGCGCCTGGTGGTTGAGCTGATTGCGGCCACGCGCCTATTGCCCGCAGAGGATGCTGGCGTGGGTGTTGCTTCAAGCGTTGGCGACGAGTCCGTCGCGGCCTCCGGCTAGACGCGGAAGAGCGGTACGACGCCAAGATTGCAGGCTGCGGGGCCAGACGCACCCGATTACGGGATGACCTCGATCGTGAGCGTCGAGTTGCCCGTAAACGTCGTGCTGTAGTTGGCCAGTAGCGGCAGGAAGGCGCCGGGGTCGTTGCCGGACAACTTGAGCGACAAGGCGTCGCCGGGCTCGATGGTACTCTTGACCCAGGGGAACTTGAGGCTCACGCGGCCATCATCGATGTGGTGCTCTTCCACGGCGGCCGCGCCGGTGCGGGCCAGCAGGAAGCTCGCCCCGTTGGCCTTGATCTGGAACAACTGGGCCGTCACCTGGAAGGGTAGCGTCGCGTTGCCCGCCAGCTCAAGGGTGGCACTTGGTGCGCCGAGCAGCACATCGGGCTCCTGCGCAGGAAGTCCCTGGAAGGTGACGCCGCTGGGGTCCTGACGGAACTGGTTTGGCAACACGGGATGGGGTTGGCCAAGGAAGTCCCACAGGGCTTCGGGCTCCGTGAAGGGGTTTGCAATGATTCGCTGGCTGATGGTGAATTCGGAGTTGGGCGCGGCGGTGCGCGCGATCTGTTCATCGTGGAGGTACAGGGTGCGGCTCTGGGTTTCGGGCCACTTCTTGTATGTGATGGCCAAACCGCCGGCTGCGTCCACGGTCTCAAGCGCAGGCCAGCCGTCCACCTTGGTGTCGATGCCGGCGAGGAAGAACTTGAACCACTCGATGGCTCCATCGTAGCAGGGCCGGTGCAGGCTCAGGTGGCCGCCTTGGTGAACGACTGCCTTGGTCAATCCCATGGTGCCGGTGGCCGCGCGGTCGATCTGGGGGAACAGGGACTCCTGCATGCCCTGGCACACGAACAGGGGCGTGTCGTCGTTGGCCAGCCGCGATTGGCTGCTGCGCAGCGCCATCTGGGCCTGCGTGGCGTTGAGGTTGTCGCGGCGCACCAGGGATTCGATCCAACTGGCCACGACGGGGCTGACCTGTCCCATGCTGGTGGCGCCGCCGGTGCCCACCAAGACTGCGTTCCACTCCAATTTGGGGACGTTTCCTGGGGCGATGCCGTCGTACAGGTCGGTCCAGCCCTGGAAGGCGGCCACGGCGTCGATGCGGTCGTTGGTGGCAGCCGCCAGCAATCCTTGTCCGGCGCCGTAGGAAAGGCCGAGGATGCCGATCTTGCCGTTGCTTGGGAAGCGGTCCTCGGCGAAGTTGATCAATTCGTTGATGTCGGCCAGTTCGGCGGGTCCGGCGACGCCCACTTCGCCTCCGCTGCGGCCGAAGCCGCGCGCGTCCCAGGCGACGGTGATGAAGCCGGCCTGGGCCAGTTCGTCCAACAGGTTGACCTGTTCCATTTGGCCATTCTCGGAGGGGAACATCAGGTTCTCCCAGAATTCCTTGGCCGTTGCCCAGGGGTGGCCCACCAGCAGGATGGGGAACTTGGGGGCCGAGCCGTCCGGCATGCCGGCAGCCGACAGGGGCTCGTAGACTCGTGCTTGCAGCGTGACGTTGTCAAACGATTCCACTTCCAGGTCGTGGACGTGGACGCCCGTCACCTCGATCTTGGAGGCATCGTACCCCACGTCAGGGGGGCCCATGGGACGGTCAGAATCGTCGTCTTCCAGGAAGCTCAAGCATCCAGTGAACGCCGGGACGATCAGGACGAGCGGCAACCACCAGCTACGCATCACCCGCAAGGGTAGACACCACCGGCATAAGCGTTGTGCGACGCGCATCCGCGCTGCCAACGGTCGTGGGCTGCTGCTGATGGGCGT
>JBFJVP010000387.1:0-3069 GCA_041624075.1 Thermoplasmatota archaeon
CCAGGCTGCTGTGGAAAAGGCGGCTCTCTTCATCGTAGCGCTCGTAGAAGTGGATGGGGACGCTGATGATGCGGAACTTTTCCTTGGCGACCCGGATGATCATCTCCTGGGTGTAGCTGAACTCGTTGATGGGCGCGCACTCCTCCAGCACCTCGCGGTGCATGGCGCGGAAGCCTGTTTGCCCGTCGCGCACGTCGGCGCCGGTGAGGCCCTTCAGGACCCTGGAGAAGGCGCGGTTGCCAAAACGCTTGATGGCGGGCATCTTGTAGTGCAGGTTCTCGAGGCGGGAGCCGAGAACCATGTCCGCTTCGCCGTTCTCGATGGGGTCGATGACCTTGGGGATTTCCTGGGGGTCGTACTGGCCGTCGGCGTCCAGTTGGACGATGATCTCGGCGTCGGAGACGAGCGCCTCCTTGTAGGCGCGGCGAATGGTTCGCCCCAGGCCCACGTTGCGCCGGTTGGTAACCACGCGGGCACCAGCCTTGCGGGCTGCGTCGCCGGTTCCATCGGTGCTGCCGTCGTCCACGACCAGGCAGTCGTAGCCTTGCCGGACAACGCCCCGCACGACGTCGGCGATCTTCCCGACCTCGTTGTAGGCGGGGATCAGCACGAGCGTTCTCACGGGCCGCGCGAGGCGGGCTGCCTGAAAAAGTCTGGGGGTATCAGCCGTGTTCTGCGATTTCCAGGATGAGGTCACGGTACTGGCGGCGCAGCCGTGCGGTGCTCCAGCGCGCTGCGGCCTCTTCGGCCACGGATTTGCGGTCGCCCAACTTGCGGCGGTCCAAGACCGACAAGACGGCATGGGCGAAGGCGGCGGGGTCGCTTTCGTCGACCAGCAAGCCGGTGCGGCCGACGGCGACGGCGTCGGGGATGCCATCGATGGCTTTGGCGACGACGGGCACGCCCCGGCTGGCAGATTCTGCTGCCACGATGCCGAAGCCTTCCCAGTCGCCGTCAACATGCCTGTTGGCCATGCAGAAGACATCCGCTTGGCGGAATCGTTGCTCGAGTTCCTCTTGGCTGAGTTGCCCGTGCCAGGTAATGCGGTCGGAGCTGGGGGCTTGCGCGATGGCGCGCTGCAGGGCGGCTGCTTCGGGGCCGTCGCCCACCAGATCGAGGCTGGCCTCGGGGTAGGCGTCGATCACCGTGGGCCAGACATCTCGAACCAGTTCCAGTGCCCCCTTACGGGCGACCAGGCGACCCACGTAGAGCATGCGGCCCCGCACCGTGGCGGGGGTCCAACCCTCGGGGGCGTCGGCGGCGGGGTTGATGACGCGGGTGCGTTCGGCGGGGTAGTCGAAGGCGTCGAGGAGATCCCGGGTGTTGCTGCTGTTGGCCACCAGGTAGTCGATCCCTCCCAGGTAGCGTCGTACGTAGCGCTGGTACGCTCGGCTTGGGTGCAGGATGTCCAGTCCGTGAATGCGGGCCATGGTGGGGACCGCCTGGCGTGCAAGGGGGGCGGCAAGGCTGGCATCGCTGCCGTCGATCACGACGGCGTGGCCAGCCTGCTTGGCAACGCGGGCGCGGCGACGAAGGCGGGCCGAGAGTGTTGCCATGTAGACTGGCTGCGCCTTGCGGCCGCCGTAATGGGCCAGGTCGACGACGGGGAATTCCCCCTTCAGCCCGGCCAGGACATCAGCCGAGAACCGCTCCAATCCTCCCACGATGCGGGGCGGCATGAGGCGCGCGGCGAAGAGGACGGTGGGCTCGTCATGCATGCTGGGCCGCCCAGCCCAGCTTTGCTCTTCAAGGTGCGGAAAGCCGCATAAGGAAGGCTATTGGAGCGGGGCTTCCTGGGCCGGCCGTGGAACTCTCCGATTGCCTGACCCCAAGTGAGGCACTCGTCGTGACGGGCGCGGTCAATGCCATGCGTATCGATCGCAAGATGAGCCGCGACGACCTGGCTCCCGTGCAGGTGTATGTTGACGACGATTTCTACCCGGTCCCGTCGATGCAAACCTGGGGCGAGTACGGTGTGAGCAGCTTGGCGTGGCAGCCGGCCAAGCCCGACAGGTTGTTTGTCAGCGGCGGGGACGACCTGCGGCTGGTGGATGCAGAAACCGGGGACGTGCGCGTGCTTCCAGTCGGGGACTTGGTGGATGTCCACGAGATGGATGCCTTCGGGGATCACGTGTGGATCGCCAACACTGGCGTGGACGAGGCGGTGGCCGTGGACGCCGCCACGGGCACGGAGGCCAAGCGCATCCCCCTGCGAGCACAGGAAAGCGATGACGGCTCCCGGGCGCGGTATCACGCCAACCAGGTCTTCGAGGCCGATGGCCACTTGCATGTGCTTGTCCATCACGTGACGGGCCGCCAAGTGGTGCAGCGAGTTGCCGAGAAGCTCCTCAAGCGCCAGGGAGAAGGGGGCGTACTGAACCTGGATACGGGCGACTACTTGTCCCTAAGTCTCAGTGGGCCCCATTCGGTGCGCGTGGTGGGCGACACGCGGTGGGTGTTTGACTCCGGACAGGCGCGCCTTCGCATCTACGACCAGGAGTGGGAACAGGTGGGCGAGGCCCCAACGGCGGGTTGGGGGCGCGGCGCTGCCATCAGCGACGCCGGCTTTCTGTTGGGCGGTTCGAGTCCCATCCGCAAGCGCTACCTGGACGTGATTCCCGGCGCCAAGGAGGGACCCAGCACGGTGGAGGCGTTCGATCTCGAAACACGCCAGGCGGTCGCGGCGACCGTGGTGCCCAACGTGGAACAGATCAACAACCTGTACGTCATGCCGAGGCAAACGGCGCTGCGGCTGATCGAAATGGATGAGCTGCGCGTTGCCCCATGAGCCTGCCCAACACGTTTCTGGTTGGGGCGGTGCGTGGCGGCACGACGAGCCTGTACGAGTACCTGGCCCAGCACCCGCAAGTGTTCGTTCCCTCCGTCAAGGAGCCGCACCACTTCGCCAACCTGCCCCGCAGCGGGTTGGCCACGACGGCGTGGCGCCGGCTGGCGCGTCAACACCCTCGTGGCTCCCGGGCCATGCCAGCCTACCGGGTGGGCGCGCGCAAGTACCGACGCCTCTACCGCGCCGCTAGCGCACCCATTCGCCTTGACGCCAGTACATCG
>JBFJVP010000388.1:0-3051 GCA_041624075.1 Thermoplasmatota archaeon
ACGAGGAAGTCGAGGGGGCCAAAGCGTCCGGTGAAGGCCATCCAGGCGACGGCGATCAGGAGGTTGGCGAGGAACCTCACGGGGCACCTGCCAGGGTGGCGCCGGCGGCGTGGGCGATGCGTAGCATGGGCTCGGGAGCCAGCCCAGCGGCCACGACGGTTGCGCCCAGCAGCAGGGCGGGAACCCAGGCCAGCAGGGGCACGTGTTGTGGCAGCGGCGTGGGTGCAGGCTTCCAGAAGGCTTCGCTCCAGATCTTCATCATGGAAAGCAAGGTCATGACGCCAGTCAGGAGTGCTGCCCCCAGCAGGAGCCAGGCTTCGCTGGCAATGGTGGCGCGCACGATGCTCCACTTGGCCCAGAAGCCCGTCGAGGGGGGAAACCCGACCAGCGCCAGTGCTGGAACCAGAAACAGCGCGCAGACGGCGGGCGACCAGGCGCCGCCGATGCCGTCAAGCCGGTCGGTGCCAAAGCGGCCCCGCAGGATGCCGGCGACTTGGAACAAGGCGGTCTTGGCGAGCATGTTGTGAACCACGAACAACACGGCGGCGGTGTAGGCTAGGGGCGTGCCGAGGCCGATGGCCAAGACGGCGTAGCCCATCTGGCTGATGATGTGGAAGCTGAGGATGCGGCGGACGGTGGTTTGGCCGTACGCCGCCAGCACCGCGAGCACCATGCTGGTGGCGCCGATCCAGATCAGGGCCGTGCCCCAGGGGGCCCCGAGCAGGGGCAGGACGCGCAGCAGTGCATAGACGCCCACCTTGCCCAGCAGGGCTGCGTAGAGGGCGCTGACGGAGGCGGGCGTAACGCTGTAGGTGGCCGGCAGCCAGGCATGGAGGGGAAACATGGCGGCCTTGAGCAGGAACGCGGTGGCCAGAAACGCCGAGGCCGCCAGGACCGACTTGGGCGGCAGCAGGGGAGCCACTTCGGCCAGTTGGGCGAAGCTGAGGGTGCCTGCGACGCCGTACAGAATCGCGATTCCCAACAGGAAAAGCATGGAGCCGACGAAGTTGGGAAGCATGTACCGCAGCGCCCCCTCGATCTCGGTGCGGCTGCGGCCGAGGGCCATCAAGCCGAAGCTGGCGGCGAGCATCACCTCGAACCAGACGTACAGGTTGAACAGATCGGCCGTGGCCAACGCCCCCTGGACTCCGCCCACAATGACCAAAACGAAGGCCATGTGGCCGGTGCGTCGCCGCTCGCCGCCGATGTCGCCCAGGGCCTGCAACGCGCACGTCCAGGAAACCAGGGCCGCCACGGCTGCCAGCAGAGCCGACAAGCCATCCAGGTGCAGTGCGATGCCGATGGGGGGCGCCCAACCGCCGGCAGCGGCATCCATGGGGCCACCGCGCGCCACTGCCGCGAGGTTCCAGGCGGTGAGCACGAGCACGGCTGAGGTGGTCGCCATCACCACCGTCGCCTCCGCGCGGGGCCGGTTGCGCAACAGCGCCGCGAGCCCGGCCGCACCCAGGGGTAACAGGATCGGCAAGGCGACGGTCATGCTCCCTCCGGGCCGTCGGCGTCATCGGTTCCTTGCCAGCCATCCGTGTCGATGGTCGCTTGCTGGCGGTAGGCCTTCACGCCCAGGGACAACAGCAAGGCGGTGAGGCCGAAGGAGATGACGATGGCGGTCAACACCAACGCCTGGGCCAAGGGGTCAGCGTGGTCGCCTTGGCGGGCCAGGAGCGGCGGGTCGCGGCCCCGCAAGCCACTGCCGGCCACGATGGCGAGGTTGATGCCATTGGTCAAGAGGCCCAGGCCAATGGCAACCCGTACGAGGTCCCGTTGCAGGATCAGGTACACCCCTGCGCCTAGCACGACGCCGATGGCGATGGGAAGCAGCGTACTCATGGTTCCTCCAGGCTGACCAGGATCGCCGATGCGCTGCCGGCCACAAGCAGCGCGATGCCGGTGTCAAACAGGACCGGCGTTCCCATCTTGTACCCCAGGTAGCTGCCGGGAAGCCAGATGGCTTGCAGGAAGGAGCCCTTCAACCAGCCCAGTGCGCCTGCCAGGAAGCTGACGCCGAAGCCCGCCAGAACCAGGCGCCGGGGGCGGCGCGCCAAGGCGGGCACGTCGGCGCGCCCGTGAGCCAAGGCCACCAGTTCGATGGCGGCGGCGGTCACGAGGCCCGCCACGAAGCCGCCGCCGGGTTGATCGTGGCCGCGCAGCAACAGGAAAACCGCGTACACCAGCAGCAGGGAAGCCACGGGCACGGCTGCCGTTTGCAGGGGCCGGCTCACGTGCGCCTCCTGAGAATCGCGTGGGCAGCCAGGGCTGCGGTTGCCAGTACCATGATCTCGCCAAACGTGTCAAGGGCGCGAAAGTCGACCAGGATGACGTTGACGGCGTTCTCGCCCTTTCCCTCGGGAACACTGGCCGCGAGGATTTCGCCGCCCACATCCACGGCTGGAGGGCCGTCGGGCAGGACCAGCAGCGGCAGCGCCACAGCCGCTCCAAAGGCCACCGCAATGGCAAGTCGGGCGGCAGGACGCAGGGGCGCCGGAGAGCTGGCCCGCGCCCCCGGGCTCACTTTCGCCAGGACGGCCAGCAACAGCAGGACGGCCAGCGTTTCGTACAGCAACTGGGTGACCGCCAAATCGGGGGCGCCCACCAGGATGAAGAAGAGGGCGGTGGCGAAGCCACTGGCGCCCAGCAGGATCGCGGCCAACAACCGGCCCTTGACCACGGCACAGGCCAAGGCACTGGCGGCCAGCAACGTCAGGGCTAGCACTTCGACGCCGCCCAGGATCGTGAACTGGCCGGCAACGGGCGGACGCACCCACAGGACCGCGAGGGCCGGAACGATCACCGCAAAGCCCGCCTGCCAGGCCAGACCGGGCCGCTGCATCCACGCGCCGAGCGTGGCGCCTGCGCGCTTGCCAGCGTCAAGGAAGCGGCCCAGCAGCACCAGGCCGGGCGGTAATGACGCCAACGGGGCGCCAAAGCGGACGAGGGGCACGAGGGCGATTCCCACGGCGTAGGCTACCAGCGTCCCCAAGAGCGCCGGTTCGAAGCCGTGCCAAAGCGCCAACTCCTTCGGGCTGCCGGAGG
>JBFJVP010000389.1:0-3051 GCA_041624075.1 Thermoplasmatota archaeon
CCGGTTCGCCCATGGAGAAGCTAACCATGTCGACACCGGCGCGCTTCATCTCGGCGACCTTGTTGCTGATGGCGACGGTCGCAGAGCCAACGATGCGGTCCATTCGGGGGGCAAACCGGGGCACGCGGCGGCCGAGGCTGGGTCGGGTCAAAAACGGGATGGGCGGCGCCCAGGGGCGGAGAAGAAGGCAAATGCGTCACAGCAGGGGCAATTGGGCGAACGCAGTTGGTGCAGGAGCCCTGGCGCCCTCTGATGGCGGCCAGCGCGTGGGCCAGATTTTCGGGCCTAGTCGTCCAACAGGAAGTTGACGCTCGTGGGCCAGTAGCCGCCGTGGTTGTGCTTGACCACCTTGACTTCCCGCTCACCGGAAAGCATGGCGGCCAGGTCGTCGGGCAGCACGGCGCGGTAGCTGGGGATTTCGCCAACGCCGTGGTGTACGCCTGCGATGTCCAGGCCTTGGTGAACGCTCCACCAGGCGTGCTGGTTGAACGTCTCCCACAGGGTGCCACAGCAGAAGCCCAGGAGGGCGTAGACGTACGGCATGGCCGTCACTTGGCCCACGGGCACGTCGTCCACGTAGATCGTGAACCGGGGCGGCGTCTGGATGCCTTCCAGGTACCAGAATTCGCCCGCTTGTCCGTGGCCACTGGTGAAGAACTCGATGACGGCGCTCTCGGGCGCTGCACCGAAGTCCACCGTCGCCGCGGCGCTGCTTCCCGGGCCACCCAGGCCACGGGCCGTGATGGGGCTGACCACGCGGTCGTATTCGGGGCGAACCACCGACGGGGCGGGCTCATTGTAGAACTTGAGCGTGATGGCTGCGATGTGGCCCAGGGGCACCCAACTGTCCGACTGGACCCATACGTTGAACGATTCGCCGCGCATGAGGCTGGCGTAGTTGGTGATGTCCTCGGTCAGGGTGAACTCGCCGCGGGTCGTGGTGCCGTGCAGGACCTCGGTGTTCTGCACGCCGACAATGAAGGTGCGATCCCAGGGGTCGCCGCCGGGGTTGTTGGGGCGGGAGTTGAACTCCAGGATGGCCCGGGTCCAGTCCACGTCCGGCGCGTCCACGGTGACCGTGTAACGGTAGCTGCCCCAGGCAAAGTGGTGCTCCAGGGCATCGATGGTGGCAACCGGCAAGCCGGCGCCCGGAACATCCGGCCCCTGGTTGGGTACCAGTGTGGGCGGGTCGCTCTGGGCGACCACGAGCGTGGGGGCAAGAATGAGCAGCGCCATGGCGGCAGCTAGCAACCGAACCATGGCTTGGCGATGGCGGGCCCACGTTTAGAGGCTGGCCACGGGCGAGCATGGGCGGCTGGGCCAAGCCGGCTGCCGCATCGACCGCAGCGGCCAAGAGGGATGGCCAGTCATGGCGTGTTGTGTCCCAACCGCTGATTCCGGAGGCCCCCGTGGGCCCCGCAGGAGTGCCCACGTTCACCGTGTTCGTGACGCAGACGTGCCCCTGGTGCCACCGCGCCATGGAGTTCCTGCAAGCGCTGGGCAAGGAGCGCGGCGGCTTCAAACTGGCCGCCATCGACGCCAACCAGAATCCGGAGTTCTTTGCTCTGGTGGCGCGGGCCACAGGCCGCACGACCGTGCCCCAGATCTTCCTCGACCAGAACTTCGTTGGCGGCTGGGATGACTTGTCGCGGGCGGCTCGCGACGGGAAGCTGGACGCGTACCTGAGCGGTGAGGCGATTCCGGAGCCGGCGCAACCCGCTCGCAAGGCCAAGCCACGTTGGTGGCCCTTTGGCCGCCGGGCTGCGTCCAGTGAAGCCTGATGCAGCCTTGCGGGCCGGCGCCGGCGTGCGTTGGCCTGCGCTGGCCTGAACCACGAGCTCGGCCGGCCGTCGACGCTGACTGAACCTAGGCTGCCTCGTCTGGCATCAGCAGCCACACGTGTGCGTGGTAATCCACGACCTGGGGTTGGCAGCTGAAGACGAACAGGGTCCAAGCGCCGCGGCCGATGGCATCCAGGTTGGCCGGCCCCAAGATCAAGCCCTCGTCGCCACCCGAGCCTTCCCCGGCGCCGACCACTTGGCCGGCCTCGTCCAAGAGCTCGAAGTCCAGATCAGGTGGCCCCGTGCCGCCGGCGCGGCGCAGGTCAACCCGGACGCCCAGGGCATCCTCAGGGATTTCCAGGGGGATCTCGACGGTGGCCGTGTCGGTTGGATCGCCGATGGCGCAGAGGCTACCCTGGAAGCTGCCCTGTTCGCTCACCGCTTCGACTTCCTGGTACGGAGGCAGGACAGTTTCGCGCAGGACCAGGGTCATGCCGCTGGGTGTTGCGGGTTGCCCGACAACGAGTTCGATGGCGGCAGCCGGCTCGGCGTCGGCCATGTAGGACGCCACCCGGAGCGCAACCCGCTCGCCGGCTGCCACAAGCAAACCGCCAGGCGGCAGGGACAGTTGCGCCGCCACCTGCGCAACTTCCCCGGGTGCCAGCGCGGCGGGCCCGTCGAAGAACAAGTGGGTCACAAAGCGATCCTCGACGCCAAACCACGCCGTGAACTCGGGCCGGGCAGCCAGGGTCACGGCGCCCTGGGGAGCCACGAAGCTGAGGGTCAGGTTGCCCGCTTCAAGGATGGTGTCCCCGGCCAGCGGGTCCGACAGCCATACCGGCGGCAGCGTTCCCGCCGTGTACTCCGCCATGGACCAGCGCAGGGGGACCGTGCCGGGCTCGGCGTGGGCCCGGATGCCATAATCCGCCGTCAGGTTCCACTGCACCGGCGCCTCGGCCCCAGGGGGAGGTGGCAGGTCAACGGGGGCGGGGCTCGAGCAGCCGGCGACGGCCGCCACGGCGAGGATCAAGAAGACGAGATGGACACGCACGGCCAGCCAGTCAAGGGGCGGCGCTTAACGGGTTCGGCAGGCTGAAGCGGGGACGGCCACTGGACCGGCCCCATGTCCGGCCGCCACCTCGACTTCCGCAGCGACACGATCACCCGGCCCACCGATGCCATGCGGCGCGCCATGGCTGACGCCGAGGTGGGCGATGACGTGTTTGGCGAGGATCCGACGGTGAACCGGCTGGAGGACGTGGTGGCCAGC
>JBFJVP010000390.1:0-3046 GCA_041624075.1 Thermoplasmatota archaeon
CTCCAAGCGCTCCCATTGACCCCCCGTGACGTCCTCCACTTCGGCCGTTAGCCCATGGCGGGGGTGAAGCACCAACCGGTGGCGCAACTGCTGGGTCACGAAGTAGGCTCCCACCGTTCGACGGTTGGTTCCGGCGTCGAAGCTCAGGGTCTTGCGCTGCACGATGTGGCCGTCGTCCAACACGAGGTACGTGACGCCAGCTTTCGTGGTACCGCCGTAGGCGATGGCGAACCTGGAACCCTTGAGCACCGGGTCACCGACGCGCAGGCAGTGGCGGGTGGCAAGGTCGCACAGGGCTTGATCAACCGACTGGTGAACTGGGGCAGCCATGGCCGTAAGTGGCACGCCCGGCAAGATGGTTCTAGGTGCAAAGCGCCGGAATCATCGCGGCGTCGGAATGCTGGCGCGGCTGTGGCCCAGTATTTTTGGCAGGCCGCCAGCCGGACGCGGATCGATTGCTTGCCCGGCGAGTAGACCTGTGTCGAAAATCCAGTCTGCACCTAGATGGCGGTGACGTATACTGTGCCCAGCGTGCCGATGCCCTCGCATAGGGGTGCCGTTCCAAGCGCGGCGCCGGTGTGGCCCACGTTGCGAACCCATACGTCCATGTGGCGAAGCGTGCGGCCAGGCGGCGGCGTGGAGTCAAAGCTCACTGGCACGTCGGTTTCACCGCAGAAGAAAATGACGCCCTCATCGCCGGCTTCCCATACAGGGTCGCTGGGTCCGCACAGCGCATCGTGATCGTGGTCGACACAGAACGCCGCCGGAACAGGCATACCCGAAGCGTCCTCGACGCGAATGTGAACGGGCACCTGCTCGATGGGCATGTCGATTCCTGCCCCGCCGATCCACACCTGGTTGTCGGCGTCCGAGCCCTCACCGTGCGCCTCCGGGACACACAAGTACCAATCCGTTGGCAATCGGTCATCCGGGCAAACCACGGTCACGAAACCAGGATTGGCCAACACGTAGTCTTGGCTGTAGGTGTTGCCCGTGGGCTCATTGGCAACCGCCGAAGTCGCAACAAAAAACAACAAACCCGCAATTGCAAATGTGCGCGCGTGCATGAGCGTTCCGCCTCGCATTAGCCCTAGGGCCATGAACGTTTTGCCACCGTTAACCGCAGGGTGCAGCGGTGCACACCACTGGGGGCGCTGGCACAAGCTTGACAAGTGCCCGACTGATGTCTGGCTGGGCGACTACGCCCGGTGATTTCAATGGCAAAAAAATTGACGATTGAGGAATTGGACGCGCTAGAGAGTACCCAAGGCATTCCGTGGTACTGCGTCCTCATCTGTTAGGCACGGTCGCGACGCTAGGTCATGCGGTCGATTACGGCGTGTCGGCACCGCTAGCCACTCCAACGGCGCCGCCGGCGGGCCTCGGGGGCTGATGGCGACTTCCTGAGTTGTGCCGCCAACCCCTCGACGCGCGAGGCTCGCGGGTGGCCGTTGCTCGCCCCTTTGCCACGGCACCATCTACGCGATTCCATCGAACCGTTTTTCCCGCGCCCGCCCCAGGCGAGGGGACATGCAGACTCCCGCGCCGGGTCGCGGCCGGCGCCATATCCTGCGTCAGAAACGAAACGCCCGAGAGCCACGGCGCGGCGTTGTGCGGCTGCGACGACGGCGGGGGGTTCGACAATCGCTTTAAGGGTGCGCAAGGTCGTTGGCCAGGTTGGGTGACCGTGGTCCGAATTGATGAGCTTGCAGCCAATGCCATTGCCGGGACGTCTCTGTGGAGCAGCCGGCACGCCAAAGTGGTAGTAGCCCTAACCTTGGCCATTACGATCGGCTTGGGTTATGGTGTTACCCTGATCACAACCAACGTGGATGTGGCCGACGTGTTGCCGCGCGGCAACCCCAACACGGAAGCGGCCCAGAACCTAAGCAAGCACTTCCGCTCCACGTTCACCCAGCAGGTGACCCTGCAGATCCACGTGGATGAAGGCGGCGAAGCTTGGGCGCGTGATAATTCCAAGTTGCAGTATCGCTACCTTGGATTCCCGGCTCCCAGTTCAGGAGCCGACGCGCAGCAGGATCCCTGGCAAGTGGAACCCAGCCACCTGAACATCACGGATGAAGTGTATGTGCGCGCCATCCATGAAATGCAGGAGTTCATTCAGGCGCGCACCGAGTTCAAGCGGACCATCAGTATCGCCAACATCTACGCCCTGATCAACTGGACAGCGGCCGGCGGCGAAGGTGTAGCCACAGAGAAGGACTTCGCCCTGCCCGGCTACGCGACGCCTGAGGACGCGATGCGCTACCAGGCCGTCGACCAGATCGTCAAGGCCGCTGTGCTGGAAACCGTTGACGCCCTGGCCAGTCCCAGCTGGAACCATGCGGCCACCCTGTTCATGCCAGCGGCAGACAACCAGGAGGACATGCGGGTGCTGGGCGAGTCGATCATCGCCGCCCGTGACGCGTATCTGGCAGCCGTAGAGAATGGCGAGACACAATTCACGGTCTTTGGGCCGGACAACCCGCCGCTCTTCACCGTGGATTTCCCCGTCGCCAACGCCCACAGCAGTGCCTTGGTGGAAGAGGACATGGTCAAGCTGATGCCAGCCATCTCGGCGTTCATCCTGATCTGTCTCTTCGTTGCCTTCCGAAACATTCGCTCCATCCTGATTTCCTTCACAGCCCTGGGCATCGGCGTCACGTGGACGTACGGAACCATGGGCTACATGGGCATCGCCCTCAACACGCTCAACATGACGATCGTGCCGCTGATCATGGGCGTGGGCATCGATTACGCCATTCACATGATCAACGAGTTCTTGGAGCACAAGAGCGAAGGCAAAAGCGACGACGAGGCGTTTCGCATCGCCGGCGGGCGCGCTGGCTTGGCCATGTTCATCGCGACCCTGACAACCGTGCTTGGCTTGGTGGTCATGATGGTCAGTCCCAGCCTGCTCATGGCGCAGTTGGGCTTCCTGTCTGCCGTCGCGATCTCGACGATCTACATCATCACGATCACGTTCATTCCGGCCGCCCTGTCGCTGGTCGGCGGGTCCGAGAAGATGGGTGCGAGCTTCCAGCCA
>JBFJVP010000391.1:0-3036 GCA_041624075.1 Thermoplasmatota archaeon
CAGGGATTCCCACCGATGGACAGGGCCCACAAGGCCTTGTCCTGCGTATGCAAGCGTTGGGAAGCCCGAAGGGCTTCACGACGGTGACGTGCCAAAGGCATCGCCGAGTTTGCGATTGGAAGCGCCGGGCTCCCATCCCCGCGACCAGCCACGCGACTGGCCTCCTGTGGGCGCAGGCTGCGCGACCCAAGGCCCTTATTTCAGCATTTCCACCCGTTAGCGCAGGAGGTCGACCCCAGCCACCGCTTCCAGCACCAAATCCAGGTGGCGAGCCTTGGTGGTCGACTGGAGCATGGCCTCCGAGAAACCGAAGGCCGCCAGCTTTTCGGTCGTCGGCTCCAGGAGGCGATCGTCCTCCCGCAAGCCAAGGTAGTCCACGAAGTACTGGAGAGCATCCAGGCGGCGCTCGCCCAACGCCACAACCACCGCCGACCCGGCACCATCCTGCACGCCAGCCCGCGCCAAGGCCCTCTTGATCTGCCGCTGACCCGTGAGGTAGCGCAGGAACTCCACTTCCGGCCGATCGGCATGGTTGCGGCCCTCGGCGAAGGAGCGGTGACTGTGCAGCGCCGCACTACGCAAGTGGGCCTCGCCCAGCACGGCTGCATCGCGCACCACCTGTAGCGGGGCGATGCGGCACGCCTTGCGAGCCGTGAACAACAGGTCGTCGAGCTTGAGCGACCCCAACACGCCGGCGGCGGCGACCTGTTCGTCCGGGAAGTCCTTCACGGGCCCCGCACAGGAACGACCGGTTTGACGCTTGCGAGATGCTCAGGCAGGTCGCAGCCGGTACACCTGCCCGCCCCAGTGGTTGGTGACGTACAGGTTGCCATCCTCATCCTCGCCAAACGAGGAAATGCCCAGTTGGGTCTGTAGCAGGCTCACGCGCGAGTAGCCGCCGGCGGCGCCGAAGCCGCCCCAAATGGTTCCGCTACAGAAGTCACCGAAGATGTAAACGCCCTGCAGGGAAGGCTCGCTGCCCCGATAGACGTAGCCGCCAGTCACCGAGCAGCCTTCACCATGGGTGTACCACATGACCGGGTAGGTGGCCCCACCCAGCAGCACTGCCGTGGATTGACTGGCATCGTACGCGCCGTAACCCTCCCATGCGCGCCAGCCGTAGTTGCGTCCGCCGGGCAGCCCAGCGAGTTGATGGTTGATCTCCTCGATGGCGTTCTGGCCCACGTCGCCGATCCACAAGTCGCCAGTCACGGAATCGAAGCTGAAGCGCCACGGGTTGCGCAGGCCGTACGCCCAGATCTCCGGGCGCCCGCCGCCGTCGGCATAGGGATTGTCCGCAGGGATCGCGTAGCCTGCCAGCGTATCCACATCCAGCCGCAGCAGCTTGCCCAACAGCGTGTTGCGGTTCTGGCCGTTGTTGAACGGGTCGCCACCAGAGCCGCCGTCACCCAGGGCATAGTACAGGTAGCCGTCGGGACCAAAGGCAATGTGGCCGCCGTTGTGGTTGGAGAAGGGCTGGTCGACGCGCAGCAGCACCTCGCCCGACGATGACGGGCGCCCAGTTGCCGGCTCGGCGACCACCCGCCGTTCCAGCACCGAGTCCCCCGAGTTATCGGTGTAACTGATGTACAGTTCGCCGTTGTCCGCGAAGTCCGGATGGAACGCCAGTCCCAGCAGGCCTCGCTCGCCGCAACAGGAAGAGATGGCCCGGATGTCCAGGTAAGGCGTCCCATCGACGGCACCATCCTCCAGGACCTTCACCAGGCCATTTTGCTCCCCGATGAAGATCCGGCCGCTGCCGTCGCCCGCGTGGGTAACCAGCAGCGGCCGGCTGAGGCCGCTCGCAATGAGTTCAAGATCGACGAGGGCACCCGAAACGATGCCCTGCGCCGGTTGGGCCGAAAGCGGACCGAAGCCCGCAACCATGACAACCGCCAACCAACCAACCGCAGCATAGGCCCTCGGGTTCACAACGAACGACCTCAACCCGACAACCCGACGTCGAAGGTTAATCCTTCGCTCCACGACAAGAAATGCACTCGGCGTCTAGTGCGGTCCGAAGCCGAACAGGCTCATCTGGCCACGATCCGGCTTGCCTTCAGGAGTAGCGTCGCCTGAATCAGCCTGCGTAGCGCCGCCCGCGGCCTCATCCTGTGCCCCCTCGTGGTCCGCGTGGGTTTCCTCACCAGCGCTTGGCTTTTCACCCACTTGCCGAAGCAGCCGCTTGGCCAGCACGGGCCCGATGCCTGGGAGGCCGGCCAAACGGGCCACGGGGGCACCCTTCAGGTCGGCGGGCTTCCTGAAGCCAGCATTGAACAGGGTTCGCGCCCTGATGCGGCCAACTCCGTCCAACCGGAGCAACGGCAGCAGTTCCGCCTTCACGCCCGCCTCCAGGCGAACGCCGAGCTCGGAAAGGCCCTGTTGCCAGGTCGGCTTCAACGCCCGCGCCAACTCGCGGAAGGCATGCACAAGCCACTGCGAGGTATCCACCCGCTGGCGCACATCGCCAGGCCCGATCTGGTAACGCTCCTCCAGATCCTGCAGGTGCAACTCGTTGGCCCAGTCGGACAACAGGAGCGCCGTCTTGGTGAAGCTCATGGCCTGCTCCAAGTCCCGCAAGTCATCCTGGACCAGGAAGTCCTCCTCGTGCTCCCAGAACCGCTCCTGTACCCATTCGTCGCTCTTGCGCAAGTACAGCGGCCACACGTCAGGGCACCCAGCGATGACCTCCAGCAAGCCAAACGTCGTGGGCGCTCCCGGCCCCTCCAGGGCCTGACGCATGCGAAGCGCCGACAGGGGATCGATGTACAAGTCGCTGGTGCGCTTGCCAAACAGCGTGGCGCGGAGCTTCCCACCGTCGCGTTCCAGGAACCCATTGTCCTCCAGGAACCAGACCACGTCATCAAGGCGCTCCTCGATGATCCAGCTCTCCGCCTCCTGCGCCCAGAACGTGTGCTCCATGAACGCCCGCAGGCCATCAAACGAGTCGCAATACCCACCCGCAACGCTGGCCAGCGTGTGGATGCGCAACGCCGATTCGGCTGCCAACTTGCTGGTAATGGGTTCTGACTCGCC
>JBFJVP010000392.1:0-3033 GCA_041624075.1 Thermoplasmatota archaeon
CCTTGGTCCGCGGGCGCTTGGGTGCATCCGGCCAGCAGCAGGACGCAGAGTGCGACGAGCCGCTTCATGTGGCCCTCGCATTGGTTAGGCTCACGTTCTTGAGAAACGCCGCGGGTTGGTAGCGGCCATCTTGGTCCAGATGCAGGATATGCATACGAGCCAATTGGCGCGCCTTGGTGACCCGACTGGCGGCCTTGCGTGGCGGCAGGCCCTGCTCGGTGAACCGCTGGCGCAGCTCTTCGCGCGTGGCCGGGCCGTGCGCTTGGAGGCAGGCGACCACGTCGAGGGCATCTTCCTGTTGGAGGAAGCGCTTGTACTGAGTCGCTCGGACGGCGTCCGGGTTGATGTTGACGGCGTAGACCTTGCGCCGGTTCACTCGGCGCTCCCCAAGGGCGCCCGCGGCCACCAGTTGTTGGAGGTGGTGGCTGGCACTGCTTTGCGGCAGCTTCTCGATCTGGCCGCCGGCCAGGAGCTTCTCCTTGAGGCTTGCAAAGTCCAGGGGGCCGTTTTCTTGCAGCACTTTGAACATGGCTCGCCTCAGGGGACTGCTGTTTATGGCGGCGAGTGCCCGGCTGGCCACGACGTCCGTGGGCTCCGCGTCGGCGGGGTCCTTGATGCCGAGGAAGCTGGCGACGCCTTGGGTGACGAAGTGCATGGAGTTGCTGTTGAGCATGAAGGTGGTGTTGCGCTGGCCAGCGGCTTTGTCCAGTTCGGTTTGGAGGATGTCGTGAGCCAGCAGGATGCGCAAGTGGTAGGCAACGGTGGTCTTGCTTGCGCCGGTTGCGTCGATCAAGTCGGTCTGCCGGATGGGTTGGCGTTCATGGATGACTCGCAGCATCTGCCTGCGGAGTTGGTTGTCCAGGGGTTTTGCCTTGACCAGTCCGGGGGTGCTGCGGCCCACAAGGAATGTGAGCAGGCTCCGGCCGGCATCGGTCAGCAGGGACAGGAAGAGCGCCAGAGCCGTCGTCAGGGCCAGGGCCACGGCTTGGGGTGCTTGGAACCACGTCACGCCGTCGGCCGCCAGGAGGTGGACTGGGCCTTCCACGTACCACGAGCCGTGTCGATCCTGGATGCTGGCTTGTAGCACCAGGTTGCCGCCCAAGAGGAGCAATTCGGGGTCGTAGGGCAGCCGTTCGCCATCCGCCAGCAGGTCGGCATCGACGCCGGCCCATGCGGCTTGACCGTTCAGTTGGCCATTGACCCGTGTGGCGGCGATGTTCAGGCCCCCGGCGGCCCAGGCATGGCCCCGATCTGCTTCGATGACCAGGACGTGGTAATCGTAGACGTAGCGACCGGTTCCCGTGACGGGATCGTAGGTGCTGGCGTTGTGGTTCAGGAAACGGCCAGTCTTCCACGTCGGAGCGCCGTCCCCGGTTCCCAAGCGCACTTCGCCACCCAGCAGAATCGCTGCGTATCGGGATTCCAGTGTCCAGCTTTCGGTGCCAGGCATGCTGGTGCGCATGCTGAGCCGCTGGTTGCCCAGGGGATGGCCTCCCACGTTGGTGACGTGGCCAAGGACGCCGCCGTCGGTTTGCGGGTCCAGGGGTGCCGGGGGGGCCAGGTGTAGGGACGAGGCCTCGTTGATCTGAAATTCGAGTTCTGCCCCGGCGGCTCCGAGCACGCGGTGGAGGGCGGGTTGGCCGGCAGCAACTGTGTTGGGCAGAAGACTCGCGGCGCCCGGCACGGGTTGTTCGGCCAGAGTGGTTTGGTCGCCGGCGCGAGTGGTGTTGACCAAGGTGCCTGCGGGCGTGCGCACGGACACGATTTCCAGGGGGGCGTTGATGAGGCGTGCGATCATGTTGTCGCCCTCCAGCCGCAGCCCGTGGTTTCGAAGCTCGTCGACGTCCGCGACGACGAGCCCGGCTGCGGCGACAACGAGGGCAAGCTGGCCGTCCAGGTCAGTGGTTCCGCGGACGGTCACGACGCCTTGTACGTCGATGCTTTCGGTGCTCGCCGACACCGTTGTGCAGGCGGCCAGCAGAGCTAGTACCACCCACCTAGCTTTCAACACGGCTAACCCACCTCATGCTGGATTCCATAAGTGTTGCCGCTTGCCCGTGTTGTCAGTACATAGCTTTGTTGGCTAATGGGGGAACGTCACCCGTGGTGGCGCCGTGCGGGCCACGCGCAGGCCGAAAAAACGCGCGGCGATCAGCCGCAAAAGGCGAGCCCCCAAATCGACTGTCAGCCCCTGCCAACGACATCAAGGATCGCCGCCCCCACCTCATCCATTCGAACGCCATCACCCAAGCCGGTTTCACCAAGCAGAATCCAATCCAGAACCCCCGGCTCACAGCCGCGCACATAGACAACCACCAATCGCCGAAGCAGCGCACTGGCCATCATGCGACTCGGGAAACACCGGAAACCAGTCCCGACGCGACTGCGTCACGCAAGCCCCCAAATCTGAAACATCCGCCGAGTCCACTTCCAGCGTCTGCGCATCGGCCCCAACAAGGGCGGTTGCGAAGCTTGTATTCTCAAGGCGCTCAATATCTCGGATGTGAAGGATTTAATTCATAGCGACCATCGCAGGCAGGCTCATGCCAAGTGCCGTGAACGGAAGCAATGGCGGCCGGACCCACAGTGATGCCTGGCGTGGATCCGGCCGCGGATGAAAGCAATGGAGGGCCGACGCGACCGCCGACTCCCCGGGGTGTGCCATACCCCTGCCCCGACACCAGGTCGAGGAGAAAGAATGCCGCCCCGCCAGCTGGGCGGCCGGTTCGACTAGCCGCTTCGAACGATGTCCAACAGGCCCTCGGCAACCCCGTCCGTATCCAGGAACGTGAAGTCTGCCGTCGGCGCCGTAATCGTACCGATCGGGTTCGTGTCGCCGCACTCAATGAAACCGCAGGAGGACTCGCTCTCGATGCAAACCGCGATCGTGCCATGCGGGCCCGGAAGCCTCAGAATGCAGTCCAGAATCGTCTGGTCCTGCTCGAGGAAGTTCCGACCCTCACCTAGGCCATCCAGATCGGCCAGATCATCGCCGGCCCCCGCAAAGGCGGCCACGAAACTCGTGTTCTCCAG
>JBFJVP010000393.1:0-3032 GCA_041624075.1 Thermoplasmatota archaeon
CCTGGGACGACGAGGAGGCAGCCGAATTCGTCGCCCGCCAACTGCTGGCACGCACCGGCGTCGTCTTCAAGCGAACCCTGGCCCGGGAGTCCATTCCGGTCCCATGGCGTGATCTGGTTCGCGTCCTGCGCCGCCTGGAATTGCGCGGCGAAGTGCGCGGCGGCCGATTCGTGGCCGGGTATGCGGGTGAGCAATTCGCCCTGCCCGAGGCCGTGGAAATGCTTCGGCGGGTGCGGAGGGAGAGCCGAGCGAACGCCGCCGAGGCCAACGGGCTGGAGGTGGCCGCTGGCGATCCGTTGAACTTCCAGGGTATCCTGACGCCGGAGAAACGTGTTTCCAGGTTGGAACGGGCTAAGATCGTGCTATGAGGGAGGCCTTCAGGCATGACGGATGTCGCCGCGCAGGTAGACCGCAAACAGGGGGTCCATCACTCGGTTTTCTTCGTCCACCAACTCCAAATCCCGCAACCGCTGCAAGGCCCGCCGGACGTTGCTCGGGGTGTCCAAGCCGTGCCGCTGCATGTAATGCTTGCCCGTCACGTGCTCCGGCGGCTCCCGGGCCAAGGCCATGAGAACGCGCTTCTGGTTGCCCTCTTTCACGAGAGAGAGGTCCCGTTCGAAGGCGGGGCGGTTGGCGTCCACGAGGGCGGCAACGGCGGTGCGGGCGGCCTCGGGATCAACGTGGCGGGTTTGGTCGTGGAGTTGGTGGAGCGCCTCAACGATGCGCATGGTGTTGTCGCCGCAGGCGTCGCGCAGCACCTCCACGGCTGCGTCGTCGAAGGACTCGAAGTGTCGATCCAGGAGGGGTCGGAAGTGGTCGATGGCAACACCCTCGACGTGGACCTCTCGGAGTTGTTTCCAGAAGGGCGCACGCCGGTCCCGCGTGAGGGCGAGCATCGTCGTACGCTCGCTGCCGCTGAAGATGTAGCTCGTGCGGCGCTGGTGCTGAATGACGCTGCGCATGGCGGCGATTGTGTCAGGGTCGCGGTGCATGACGGTCTGGAACTCGTCCAGGGCCAGGATGACGGTCGTGTCGTGGCGTTCGCCGTAGGCCTCCAGCAGTTGGAGAACGTCGGGCAGTGGGCGCGCAGGCCGTGCGCCGGGTTCCAGTTCGATCCGGGGGCCGTCGGCGCCAACGACCAGCCGGGCGCGCAGGGCTCGGGCCTGGGTAATGATCCAGTCCAGAACCCGGCGGGCGCGGCCGGCGGCGCGACTCAGCTCGTTGAGGATGGCCATGGCCACGTCGGCATCGTCAATGCTCCGGGTGACATCGACGTAGAGGCACAGTGCCTCGTGGCCCAGGCGTCGGAAGGCCTCGCGCACTAGGCTGCTCTTGCCCAGGCGACGCGGGCCGACGAGCAGGACGTTGACGTGGTCGCGCAGGCAGCCGCTCAGCGTCGCCAGCTCGTCGTCCCGGTTGACGAAGTCGGCGGCGGCCGCCACGCGGGTGGGATTGAACGGATTCTCCATGACCTAGAGCTGCGTAAGACAACCTTGTCTAAAACACCCTTGTGTCATGGGTGGGCGGTTCCGGGCCTGCGCTCACGCCAATCGCAAGTCAATGGCCACGTGATCCTCCTGGGGTGAGTAGGTTCGCACGACGCGCACGCCATCCACCGTGGCCTTGCGTCCCAGGTCCGCCAACTCGACCGTCAGCGCCGCAAGCCGCTCATCCAGGTGCTCCCGGTCCAGGATTTCGTGGTGGTGCAGCATGCCGCCGGCAACAACCAGCGGGGCGGCGACATCCATGAAGTGCTTGGCGCCGTGGGGCAGGTTCATCACCACGTGATCGGCTGGCTCCAGGCTGGGCCCCAGGTACCGGGCGTCTGCCTCGTGAATCGCAACTCGGTCCTCCAGCGCCAGGGACTCCACGTTGCGGCGGGCCAACGCGCACGCAGCCGGGTTCAGGTCCACGCAGTCAACCTGGGCGCCGGCCAAGGCCGCTTGAACCGCCAGCGGGGCCACCCCACCAAACAGGTCAATCACGCGTTGACCGGGTTCGATCATCTGTCGCACCCTTGCCCGTTCGGTGCTCAGACGCGGACTGAAGTAGGCCTCCGCGACATCGACCCAGAGGGTGATTCCGTTCTCTCGAACGGTGGTCAGGGTGCCGCCCTGGCCGGCAATCCTCTTCAACTCCCGCGTCCGGTATTCACCCTTGACGCCGGCATCATGGAAGACCGCGCGGGCCGCCGGCTGGAAGGCCAACAATGCTTCCCCCAGGTCGCCCCGATGATCCCACAGCGGCTCGGGCACCTTGACGATGAGAAGGTCGCCCAGTTGATCGAACGCGCGCGGCGCCAGGGCACGTTGCTCTTCCGGCCACTCCAGCAGATCGTGGTAGCTCTCGGGCCGCAGCGTGCGCGTCTGGAAATCGTAATGGGCTGAGCCGGGGGCCTCCCCTTGAAGGGGAAACACGATGGCGTCGCCGTCGCGGGCAACCTTCAGATCCGGACGCAATAGGCCCTCGCCGGCCAGGCGCTGACGCGTGGATTCGGCTTCCTGGCGGGGCACGCGGAGGCCTGGCGCTTGCACCATGACTCGCGCAAGCCTCCCCCACTCATAAGGCCGGTGCGATGGGGCAGAAATGGGACTCGTCCCAACTCCCCAAAGCATCGCAGCTTAATGCTTCAGTTGGTTGTGCGGTGCTGATGTCGGATTGCGACGTTCACATGCAGCACGAACACGTCCATGGGCCCGGCTGTGGGCATGTGGCGATCCCGCACGGAAAACATGTGGACTACCTGCATGGTGGCCACTTGCACCACGACCACGGCGACCACGTGGATGAGCACACGCTCCCCACCCGTCATGCGGGCAGTGGCCCTTGTCTACCCATGACGTTTGGATTGGGCCACGACCACGAACATGAGCACGGGCCGGACTGCTCTCACCAATCGATTCCTCACGGTTCCCACATTGATTACCTCGTCGGCGGCGCACTGCACCACTGGCACGGCGACCACTGCGATGACCACGGCCCGGTGCCGCGCTAGGCACCGATTTGGCCGGTGTGGGACTGGGGCAAGGGGA
>JBFJVP010000394.1:0-3026 GCA_041624075.1 Thermoplasmatota archaeon
GTGGCAGCCATTTGCCGGCCGCGCTCCCACAGTTGGATGGTTTCGACGCTGAACGTGCTGAGCGTCGTGAAGGCGCCCAGGAAGCCCACCCCCAGGCCGAATTGCAGGCTTGGTCGCAGCCAGTCGCCATCCTGGCCTCCGAGGAATAGCAGGCCCAAAAGGAAGGATCCCACGAGGTTGACCGTGAGGGTGGGCCAGGGGAAGGCTACCCATGCTGGCCCGGCGCGCACCATGGCGTATGCCACGCCGAACCGGGCGAGCGCGCCCAGCGCGCCGCCGAGTGCGATGCCAATCATGTGGCGGGGGTCCACGCCGCGCCGACCGTCCCGCCGCCCTTAGCCCTGGCGAAGCGGTCTGGTGCCGGGGATGGGTGCCGAACCTGCCTCCCATCAGCGTTTTATACCGCGGCCGGTCCTGCCCGGCCATTCAGCGGCCCCAGTAACGGGGAGGTGCACCATGGGTAACATTCGTCCAACTTACATCAAGCGCATCGCGATCGAACTCGTACGCAAGTACAACGACGAGTTCAGCGCGGATTTCGAGCACAACAAGGAGAAGGTGAACGAGCTGACGGACGTCAAGTCCACGATGTTCCGCAACCGGATCGCGGGTTACGTGACGACGTACCGCAAGAACTGGGAGGCTGCCACGGTGGAGGCCGATGAGTCGGCGCCCGCGGCCGAGCCCCTGGTTGCCGAAGCTGCCTAAGTCCAGTTTTGGCTCGTTGGGCCTCCGATGAGGTGGCCTGTTTTCTGTCGGTTCAGGTGTACCGCTGATGGTTCTCCGACCAACCGCCACTACTCCCTCGTGAGTAGCAACTCATCCTTGATATCTAACTCGTTCTTGGGGGGGTCGTGAACCCCCGCATCGAGGCCGCCCGCACGGCCCTGGCCCGCGGAGAAATGATTCTCGTCTACGACGCAGACGGCCGCGAGGAGGAGACCGACATGGTCATCGCCTCCCAATTCGCAACGCCGGAACTGGTGCGCACCATGCGCCAAGACGCCGGCGGCCTCCTCTGCACGGCCATCGGCGCCGACGCCCACGCCAAACTGGGCCTGCCCTTCATGGCTGACCTGCTCGCCGAAGCCGCCGCCCAGCACCCGGTCCTGCGCGGAACCACCCCCCACGACATCCGGTACGATCCCTCGAAGAGCAGCTTCGGGTTGACCATCAACCACAGGGACACCTATACCGGCATCACTGACGAAGACCGCGCCCTGACCATTCGTCACCTAGCCGAGTTCCTCGATGCCCACGGCGATCTGCCCGACGAACAGGTGCAACAAGCCTTCGGCGCCCAGTTCCGCGCCCCTGGCCACGTCATCCTTCTCAACGGATCTCCCGGTGGCCTCGCAGCCCGCCAAGGCCACACAGAACTGTCGCTGGAACTAGCCCGACAGGCCGGCCTGGCCCCGTGCACAAGCGTGTGCGAGATGCTGGACCCCGCCTCGGGCAAAGCACTAGGGCGAAAAGACGCCGAGGCTTACGCCGCCAGGCACGACCTGGTCTTCCTGACCGGTCAGGACATCCTGGACGCATGGACTCCAAAGGCGAAGCTCGAAACCCCCGTCCCCACATCCGCGTGATGACCACAGGCGTCTTCGACCTGCTGCACCCCGGCCACCTCCACATGCTGGAGGAAGCCAAGAAGCTCGGTGACGAACTGGTGGTCGTCTTGGCTCGCGATGAATCGGCTGCCCGTGAGAAGCACCCGCCCATCACTCCCGAGGAGCACCGCCGACGCATGGTGGAAGCCCTCAAGCCGGTCGACCAAGCGGTGCTTGGGCACCGAGGCGACTACTACCTGATCGTGGAGGAGTTGCAACCCGACATCATCGCATTGGGTTTCGATCAGCATTACGACGAGGCGGCCGTTGAGGCCAAGTGCCGTGAACGTGGCGTCCACTGCAAGGTCGTCCGGCTGCCCCACTTCGTCGGCGACCTGGATGGCACCCGCAAGATCATCGAAAAGGTGGCCGAGCGCGCGGCGGAGCAATCACTCTACCCCCAACGGAGCGGTACGGAGGCTACCTGATGGGACACGGATTGAGCGGCGGACGAGGCGACGGCGGCGCCCCCCGTTACGGCGTCGTCGACACCACGTTCGCCGTCATCAACATGGGCGACATTGCCCAACGGGCGCTCAAGGAGCAGGGCGTCGGCGCCGGTCGGATCGTCCGCCGCACCGTGCCCGGTTTCAAGGACCTCCCCGTGGCCTGCAAGCAAATGATCGAGCAGGATGGCTGCGACATCGTGGTTGCCTGCGGCATGCCGGGGCCCGAACCCATCGACAAGCAGTGCGCTCACGAAGCAAGCCTCGGCCTCCAGCAAGCCATGCTCATGACCAGCACCCACATCCTCGAGGTTTTCGTACACATGGATGAGGCAGATGACCCCCGGGCGCTCCTGGCAGTCACGGACAACCGCACTGCCGAGCACGCCATCAACGCCTACTGGCTGCTTGAGCGCCCCCAGGAATTGCGACGCCGCGCCGGAACCGGCCAACGACAGGGCTTTGCTGACGTTGGACCGCTGCAGGTGCCTGGCGCGGGTGCTGGGGGTACGGGCGGCCATTCCGGCGGCCACTCGGGCACGGCCGGCACGGCCGGCGGCCCGGTCGGGGGGCACTAATCGTGGGTTACGCTCAAGTCAACCGCCTTCATGGTAGCCAAATCAGGGGATGGCCTTGAACGAGGATGCGCTAGAGCGGATGATACGCCGGCAGCGCGAGGCCGAGGCCCGCGGCGGCCCGCCCCCGGAGTCCAAGCGGACCTCTCGTACGGAAGAGTACGAGGTGTATGAGCGAGCCGACGACGAATCGGAACCCGTCAACCCGTCTGCCACGGAGCCGGCGCGCACTGCGCCGCCGCCCACTGGGCCTGCCCCGACCCGGCCTGCGCCGCAACCCATGGCGCCGGGCGGGCGCCCAGCTGATCAGCGGACCGCCGGCTACGAGGAATTGTCCACGGGCGCGGCTGAATCCCGGGCCCCTCGGGTATTCCAGCGTCAAGGCGAGGTCGAAC
>JBFJVP010000395.1:0-2992 GCA_041624075.1 Thermoplasmatota archaeon
GAAGCTCGATTCGACGCCCACGCGCCCCTGGGCCTGCCAGCGGTATGTTTCGATTGAGCCATCCGGGTCCATCGAAGCGTCGCGAAACGTGACGTGGTCGTCGGTGGTCGGCGCCTTGGGGAAGTAGCTCAGGTTGGCCAGCGGCAACTGGTTGGCGATCTCGATGCGCTTCGTGGTCTGATTGGTTTCCCCCCAATCATTGGTTACGATGAACGTAACATCGTACGTTCCAGGGCGCTCGAAGCGGTGGGACGGCTCACATTGACTGGGAATGGTTCGCAGACGGCCCTCAACCATCGCCTGCCAGTCACAATTGACGATCGGGCGGCTGCTGGTCGAGGTGCTGCGGAAGTTGATGACGTCCGCCGTGGAGGGGTTTTCCACATCCCATGCGAAATCTGCCACTAAGGTGGCGGCTTGCGCATGCGACGGCCCCGGAGCCAGCACCAGGAGCAAGAACCACACATGCCAGCCCCTCGCGCCTTGATTCATCCTGGCAAAACACCTGGAGGCTGACCTATTTGTCTTTTGACGTGCCCCCGGCCGCAGATGGAGGACAGCGCCTGCCCCCTGGGCTGCCAAGGGACCGCTGCCACGGCGCCTGCTGCGGGCCGGGCGTGCCGGGGGCGTGCCGGGGCCGCGCCGGAGGCGTCCCGGTGGACAAGAGGTGCGCGCACAGCTTTAAGAAGGAAGTCGCCAGGTCAGTCGTCCCGACTCCGGGGGTAGGCAGCGTTGCAAATGTTTGCGAAGACCATGATAATCGGCCTGGTAGCCTTGCTCGTTCCGCTGGTACCTTACGCGTCTGCGGGCAGCCCCGAGGCACCCGAGTTGACCGACCCGACAGGAGATGTGGCGCAGCCAGTCACGCCTGCCCCGCTCTTGGGCCCGGAGGACGCGGTCGACCTGGTGGCTGCGTGGATCGATTCTGAAACCGACAACCTGGTGACCTTCAATTTCCAGGTTGCCAGCCTATCGGGCGCCAACCAGGGCAACCAGGAAACCCAGCGCAAGTTGCACTACCGGTGGGCGATGGTCAGTTCCGCTGCGCCCGACTGGGAGCTGGCGGCTGAGGCGTGGCTCACGTCTGCCGGCAGTTGGCAGTACATGTACTCGGTCAAGACGCCGGCGCGCCAATTCGGCTGGTTGTCCGATGGCGAAGTGCTGGAGTCGGAGGGCGTGATCCGCATGGCCGTTCCCCGACCCTTGATGGGCGACCCGGGGCCGGGCGACACCCTGGAAAAGATGACCGTTACCTCCCAGGCCGGTCCGTTCAGTGAACGGGAGCCGGATTGCAACAAGGACCACTGCGACGAAATGTCTGGCGGCAGTGCGTTCACCTTCGCCATGGGGACGGCCACGGGCCTGGTGTTTACGCCGGAGGCGCCGACCTTGAACGCGGCGCCGGGCGAAGAGATGAGCTTCCGCATCGATGCCCTGTACGAGGGCCTGAACGGCCGCCTGATCGAATCCGAGGACGCCAAGTTCAACATCACCGTGCTGAACCGGCCTTCGGGTTGGCCTGTGCAGTTGACGCCGGACAACATGGTCTTGGGGCCCGGCGAGAACGGAACGGTCATTCTCCGCACGATTGCACCCAAGTCGACGCCCAGCGGGTTCTACGGCTTGCAGGTGTCATTCCGCGAGGGCGGCCGAGAGGACATTCTGAACCTGACGGTTGACCTGTTGCGGCCGGGCGACAACGCCCAGGATCGCCCGACGGAGATCCTGACGGGTGACGAAGTCCCGGTGGCGGAGCCAGAGGAGAAGGAGTCTCCGGGCGTGTCGGTTCCGGTGCTGCTTGCTGCTGCGGCGATTGCCCTCTGGGTGCGCCGGCGCTAGGGCAGGCCCGTAGCGACAAGGCCTTGTTTCGCGCGTGTGGCAACACCACATTGGTGGGTTACGCTTATATACAAGTCCTGTTACAGGATTTCCACCGAGGCGAGGTCAACGAGACCCCGCGCAGGCATCATACCACGGTATGGAGGTCGACACGATGACAGGAACACAGCAACCCATCTACATCCTCAAGGAAGGCACCGAGCGCACCCGCGGTCGCTCCGCTCAATCCAACAACATCTACGCTGCCCGCCTCATCGCGGACACCGTCAAGACCACCCTCGGCCCCCGCGGCATGGACAAGATGCTCGTGGACTCCATGGGTGACGTCGTCATCACCAACGATGGCGCCACGATCCTCAAGGAGATCGACGTAGCCCACCCCGCCGCCAAGATGGTCATCGAGGTCAGCAAGACCCAAGACCAAGAGTGCGGCGACGGCACCACCACCAGCGTCATCCTGACCGGCGAACTCCTGAAGGTCGCCGGCGAACTGCTGGAGAAGGGCATCCACCCCACCACGATCACCGCCGGCTACAACCTGGCCGCCAAGGAGGCCGTCAAGGTCCTGACCGACATGGCCCTGCCCATCAAGAAGGGCGACAAGGCCACCCTCCTCAACATCGCCAACACGAGCCTGGCCAGCAAGAGCGCCGGCGCCAACGCCGAGCTGCTGACCCACGTGGTCGTCGACGCCGTCACCGCCGTCGCCGAGACCACCGGCACCGGCAAGAACTCCGTGACCGAGGTCGACCTCGACAACATCCTGATCCAGAAGGCCAAGGGTGGCAGCCTGGAGGACTCCAAGCTGATTACCGGCATCATCCTCGACAAGGAGCGCGTCCACAGCGGCATGCCCCAGAACGTCGAGAAGGCCAAGATCGCCCTCGTCAACGCCGCCCTTGAGATCAAGAAGACCGAGGTCGACGCCAAGATCGAGATCACCGCCCCCGACCAGCTCGGTGCTTTCCTGGCCCAAGAGGAGTCCACCATCAAGGACATGGTCGAGAAGGTCAAGAAGAGCGGCGCCACCGTCCTGATCTGCCAGAAGGGCATCGATGACCTGGCCCAGCACTTCCTGGCCAAGAACGGCATCTACGCCATCCGCCGCGCCAAGAAGAGCGACATGGAGAAGCTCGCCAAGGCCACCGGCGCC
>JBFJVP010000396.1:0-2987 GCA_041624075.1 Thermoplasmatota archaeon
CTTGTCCCACGCCGGGTTGACCAAGTGGCACGCGGCGATGGTACCGTAGTCGACGCGGAAGTCGGGGTTGCGCATCATCTTGGTGACGAGCCCCCGCTCCTCGGCCTGCTGGGCGATGGCTTCGGCAAGTTCGACGTCGCAGTCGAAGTCGAATTTGTACCGAAACAGGTTGGGGAAGATGGGGTCGACGCTGAGGCTTTTGAAGTGGGGGACGCCGAGGAAGTGGTGGCCGACTTGGGTGCGCCAGTGGGGGCTGTGGACGACGATGGCGTCGATGTCGCGGCCGGCGCGGGCGAGGCTGTGGCGCAGGCGTTCGTAGCCCCATCGGATGGGTTCCCAGCCGGCTTCGGCGCGGGGTTCGTTGGCCGGGGGGTTGTCGGCGTAGACGAGGTGCGGCGGGTGGGGGGCGAGGCAGCCTGCGACGATGCGGCCTTGGGGCACGCGCGGGGCAGTTGGGCATGGGGCTTGACGGTTGCGAACGAGCCGCCGCAAGGTCCCAAACGGTTAAACAGCCTATGACGGTTCGGAACAAGGACGGGACGCATTTCGGCTCACCTAAAGGCCAACGAGTGTGCCAATCACCCTTATCGTCTGCCGATCCCTACGACGTGCACCTGCTGGACAGGTGGCTTTGGTGCCAGGGATCTGCAAGTTGGCGGCGAGCAAAACCGGAACAGGGCCACGACGTTTTTCGGTGCACCTAAAGGCCAACGGGCGTGCCAACCATCCTTATCGTCGCCCCATTCCTACGGCGTGCATCTGCTGGAGAGCCGCCGGGCAGGCCGCTACCCCAGGTGAATGCACACGTTTCGGGCCTCGCTGAAAAACTCCAGTGACCAGCGGCCCCCTTCGCGCCCAACACCGCTCTCCTTCATGCCCCCGAACGGCACTCTCAGATCCCGGTGCAACCAGGTGTTGACCCACACCATGCCTGTATCAAGCGCCGCGCTCACGCGATGGGCCCGCTCCAAGTCGCGCGTCCACACACTGGCCGCAAGGCCGTACGGAACCCCGTTGGCCAACGCCACGGCCTCCTCTTCCGACCCGAAAGGCTGGACCGTCACGACCGGCCCGAAGATCTCCTCCTGCACGCAGCGGCTAGCCTGATCCACACCCGTGATGACCGTCGGCTCCAGAAAGGCGCCGGCATCCGGTAGGTCTTTGGGCCGCTGGCCGCCCGTATGGACCGTCGCGCCCTCGTTGCGAGCGATCTGGATGTAGCCCTCCACCTTGTCCCGGTGGTCCTGACTGATGAGACTGCCAACCTGGCTGGCGGCATCCGCCGGGTCGCCCACCTTCAGCGCCTTGACCTGGTCCACGAACCGGGGGACAAAGTCGGCCCAAAGGTCCTCGTGCACCAGCAGCCGGCTGCCGCACAGGCAAACCTGGCCCGTGTTGGTGAAGCCAGCGCGCACGGCGCCCGGAACCGCCTTGTCCAGGTCCGCGTCAGCAAAGACCAGCGTGGCGTTCTTGCCGCCGAGTTCCAGGCTGAGCTTCTTGAACATGGGCGCCGCCGTGGCCGCCACGCGGCGGCCCGTAGCCGTGCCCCCCGTGAAGCTGATGGCCTTCACGTCCGGGTGTTCGACGAGCGCCTGGCCGACTTGGTGGCCGTACCCGTGCACCACGTTGAGTACCCCGTCAGGAAGGCCCGCAGCCTGGGCGATGGGGCCCAGGGCATCTGCGGTCAGGGGAGTCATTTCGCTCGGCTTGGCGACAATCGTGTTTCCCATGGCCAGCGCCGGCGCCACCTTCCACGAGAGGAGGTACAGGGGCAGGTTCCACGGCGTAATGAGCCCGACAACCCCAATTGGCTTGCGCAGGGTGTAGTTGATGGCATCCGCCATCTTGTGGAACCCCGTTTCATCGTGGCGGGCCGCGCCTGCAAAGAAGCGAAAATTGCGAATGGCGCGCGGGATGTCGATTGTCCTGGCCAGAGCAATGGGCTTGCCGGCGTCCGACGATTCGAGCGCGGCCAACTCATTGATTTGCTCCTCTAGGCCATCGGCGATGGCATCCAGCACGTCGGCACGCTGCTCCACGCTGGTGGAACTCCACGCCGGAAAAGCAGCCCGGGCGGCTGCGACGGCGGCTTCCACATCCTCGGGACCGCTCGCCGGAATGGTGGCGTGGACTTCGCCGGTTGCCGGGTTCACATCGTCCATCACCTGGCCGCTTGTCGCCGGCGCCTGGGCCCCTCCGATCCAGTTGCCAACCGACCTCATGGTGACTCCCGGAACTTGTCCCACTCGTAGTACCAGCGGTCCTCGCTGGGGTCCCAGGAATCCCAGGTTGGCAGCGCCTCCAAAGCTTCCAGGCGGTCGGGGGGCACGACGCCGGGCACGATGAACGCCTTCTGGCGGTGCAAGGGGTAGGGGTTGCGCAAGTCGAAGCCCAACACGCCCAGGATGGCCCGGGCAATGTACCATGTGGCTTGCGGGTTCCAGCCGTGGGCGATCTTGATGACCACGCCGAGTCCCCAGGGATAGTCCGGGTGGTCGATGGCCAGACCCAGCAAGCCGTCGGCGCCCTCCTTGGCGATCACTTTGCCCTCGCACGACTTGAGAATCGTGGTGTCGAGGCGGTTGAAACCACCCACCAGATCCGGATGACGAACCAGCGCCTCCCAGATCCAGTCCTCGTCACGGTCCCGGGCCAGGCCCGCGTACAGGAGAGCCAGCTCACTCACGGTGTTGCTGAGCGTCGGCAATCCGCAGCCATCGCGGGCCACCCGGAGGGGCTCCCAATCGGCTCCAAGGTACCGCCGAACCTCATCCAGGTAGGCCTGGAAGAACGGGTGCTGGGGCAGCAAGTAGCCAATGCGGGGCCAGCCCTTCTCGTGGCAGCCGCGAACGATGGCCGCATGCTCACCACTGCACGTATGGTACCAGCGGCGCGGCCGGCGCACCTGCCGTCCAAACTGCACCAGGGGCACATCGAGCGGTGTCTGCATGAGCCCCCATTCCGTCTCGTCCAACAAGCTCTGGGCC
>JBFJVP010000397.1:0-2982 GCA_041624075.1 Thermoplasmatota archaeon
CGCTGGAAGCCGCCTTTTTGGCCGGGTTCGTGAAGGAGTCCGAGCCGGCCGGGTGAAGGGGGAGCCTTAGAGCGCACTGACGGCGACCTCGTACACGGCGCTGCCGGCTGGCAGCGAGGCGCCCAGGTCCCATGTCAGCTGGATGGCTTCGATGGAGAGGGGCAGATCCGTGCCCTGTGTGAAGTAGACCGAGCCCAGGGGTGTTCCGTCCACCGTCAATTGGGCCGAGTAGTTGCCCGATGCGATGGCCGCCGCGTGGACTTCGCGCACTTCGATGGTGTACGCGTAGTTGCCGGCAGTCACGCCAGGCGACGCCAGGCCCGGCACGAGCGCCAGTTCCACCGCGGTTTCCAGGGTGGTTCCGGCAGCGCTCGTGCCAAGCACATCGATGGCGACCCCTTGGGGGACGAGGACGATGTCCGTGGGCGCGGTTGCCACTTCGCCGTGAAGCGCTTCCAGCAGCGTCTGCTGCACCACGGTCGCCGAGGCTCCCGCCACGAGCAGGAGGCCCGCCACGAGAGCTAGTGGCTTCACACCGAGGTGATCTCCACGCGGTAGGCTTGATCGCCGCTGGGCAGGTCGGAGCCGATGTCCCAGGTGAGTGTCACGCCTTCCACGGCGGCCGCGTTGGCGGTGCCTTGGGTGAAGAAGATGACTCCTTGGCTGACTCCATCCAGGAACAATTCTGCTTGGTAGGTGCCGGCGGTGACGCTGTCCACGCCGGTCTCTTCGACGACCGCCTTGTAGTACCAGTTGGCCTTGGTCAGGGCGGTGTTGCCGCTGCCGCTGGCGCCGGTGGCCATCTCGATTGCGGCCCCGCTGGTAGCACCCGTGGCGGAGGAGGCGGTCTTGCTGAATGCGATGTCCGTGCTGGAGATCGTCATGTCTGCGCCGACGGTGTTGATTTCACCAAACACGCGCGAGAAGCTGGTTTGGCTGACGGTTACGGCGAGGGCAAGCGTGCCGACTGCAATGACGGCACCAATGACGAGGCCGGTTCGTAGGGGGTGGCGCCATCGGCGCCGGGAATGTCTGGCAGGCATCAGTGACTACCAGCCTGTTCAACCATTTGACCCACGAGGAAAACAGGAAAGGTCCACTGGAGGGACTGGGGAGTGGATCCTTGGGAAGGTTCAAAGGAGAGGGATAAGGAAACGGGCCCATCGTGCACAAGGCCTGCGCGGGCCCGGGGTCAGCAGGTCGTTAGCCTTGCCGCCCGATCGGGGCCCCATGGGATTCGGGCTCAGTTCACCGTCAGGACATCCATTCCCCGGGCCATGTCGCCGGTGAACAGGTAGCCCTGGTGGTACCAGACATCCCAGATCGAGCCGCCCTGGTCGATGCGGTGCGTGATGCGGGGATTATCCAGGTCGCGGAAGTCCACCAGCAATACGCCCGCCGAGTAGAACCCCATGGCGACGAAGCCGGTGTCCTCCAGGACGCGGCCAAAGTGAGCCGTGCAACTGTCGGTGTTGCCAAGCAGGCTAAACGGAGGGTTGCTCAGATCCGGCATGGCCACGCCGACACTGACGGCGTCCTGGAACGATGGGCTGACATGGCCGTGCAGGGTGGGGTTCTTCTCGTCCGTGATGTTGTAGAACCACAGGTTGCCCAGGGGGCCACTGGAGGTCTCGCCGCCGGTTTCCTGGTAGTAGTCGCAGCCGTTGATGGCGCCGCCGCCGGTCTCGTCGCCAACGATCAGGACCGTGGCGTCATGGTTGGGCAGCGTCAGGTGACTGAACGTCAACGGAACACCGGCGTTGGCGCGCTGGTCCGGCAGCTCCTGGCCGGTCATTTCCGCCGCGCGGGGGAACGGAATGGACGTGATCAAATCAGGGTCAAGCGGGTTGGAGATGTCCCAGATCTCCGAGTTGGCGTACCCGGCGCAGTAGGCGCGGTAGAAGTCGCGGTCCCGGTCGATGAAGAACGTGATATCGTGGCAACCGTCGCCGCCCCAGTTGCCCACCTCATCGGGCACCTCCGGGTTGCTGAAGTCGATGATGTCCATGCCGGAGTTGTAAACGATGGGCGTTCCCGGCACTACGGCAATGTTGTGGTTCCCACTGGGACTGGTGTAGCTTCCAATCAAGCGGGGATTGGCGGGATCGGTCACGTCGGTGGCAAACACCTCAAGGCCGCCGGCGGTCGTGATGAGCACCAGGCGCCCGTCCGGGTACAGGATCGTGTCCGCGTCGCGAACCGGCACATCAGGAGCCACACCCACCACCTTCGGGTTCTGCGGGTCCATGATGTCCACCACGTACAGGGGACCGCTGCCGCGGCCGCCAAGGAACGCCAGGGGGCCAAACACGGCGATGCCGCCAGCAGTCTCGGCATCCGTCACCTCAGCCAGGGCTTCCAGAACCGCGGGCTCAGCGGGCAGGCCGCGGTGGGTGGGCTTGTACCACACCACCGTCCCGTCGGCCAATACCTCGCGGCCCGTCACACCGTCAGGGCTCTCAGCCAAGGCATCGTTGACACCGAAGTCAAACGCCGGGTGGCTCGCCACCATGCCATCGGCCCCCAAGCCACGCAGGGCCAGGGAATCCACTGCCTCGTCCTCAACACAGCCAGCCAAACTCAGCGTCGCCAACAAGGCGACCGCCACCAAACTACGCATGAATCGCCAGGAAGGCTCGGGGGTTATCCGTGTTGTTGTGGCGAGGACTTCGCCGGGCTGCGGCGCTTCAAGCGGAAGCAGTCCTCGCCGAGGTCGGGGGCAGCCAAGGCAACAGGGCTTCGCCGTCGCGGGTGTCCAGCGCCTCCTGCACTCCGCCAACAAGCTCCACCACGCCAGCCCATGTGGCGCGCGTGACCAGGTGGCCCGCCAGCTCCTCCGGTTCCTTGGGAGCCTTGAACTTCATGGCCGCGTCAACGGCGCCCCAGGCTGTACCGGGCAGGTTGCCAATGGCAGAGTCAAGGACGGCCCGGGCAGCGCACGCAAGCGCCCCACGGGCATCGACCCGAATAGGGCGGTTCCAC
>JBFJVP010000398.1:0-2974 GCA_041624075.1 Thermoplasmatota archaeon
CTGGCGCAAGGGGCCGAGTGGACCGAAGCGTTGTTCGAGCAATGCGGCGTCGTGCGGGCCGCCACGATTCCCGAGTTGTTTCACCTGGCGCGCGTGTTTGCCCTTGCTCCCCCGCCCGCCGGCCGCCGGGTCGCCGTGGTGACCAACAGCGGAGGCCCGGGCGTGATGGCTGCCGACACCATGGCCGACGTTGGACTGGAGATGGCTCAATTCAGCCCCGCGACGCGGGCGATTCTGGAAGCGGCGGCACCGGCGGCCGCCAGCGTAGCCAACCCCGTGGATCTGACGGCGGGGGGCGACGCCGACGCCTATGCGGCGTGCCTGGACGCGGTCTTCCAGGACGATGGGGTGGACGCGGTCCTGGTCATCTACACGCCGCCCACCACACAGGATGACGAAGCGATCGTCCACGCGCTGTTGGATGCCGATCGGCGCGGCAAACCCCTGTTGGCATGTGTGCTGGGAGCCGGCGGTCCGCCCTACGACAGGCTCCCCGCAGCGGGCCTTCCCACCTTCACATTCCCTGAGGCGGCCGTGCGCGCCCTTGGCGCTTACGCAGACCACGTGGAGCGACAGGCCCGGCCAACGGGCAACGTGCCCCACCTGGAACGCATCGACCGCCTGGCAGCTCGCCTGGTGGTCCGCAGCGCGTTGGCGGCCGGCCAGGAGTGGCTCAACCCCCATCAGGCACGCAACCTCCTGGGCGCCTACGGCATCCCCCAACCCGCGCAGGAAGTGTGCCTGCAACCCCAGCAGACGGCCGCCTTTGCAGCCGGCCTGAAGCAGGTGGTGCTCAAGGCCCAGGGGCCGGCGCTCATCCACAAGACCGACGTGGGCGCCATCCGACTGAATGTACCCGGCGACGCGGCGGCTACCGCCCACCACAACCTGGTTACCCATTTGGCCAAACAGGGGCTCGTCGTCGACGGCGTTCTGGTGCAGGAACAGTTGCCGCCCCGCCACGAAATGCTCTTGGGCATCGCCAGCGACCCCCGCGAAGGCGCCCGCATCGCCTTCGGGGCGGGAGGAATCCACACGGAAGTCCTGCGCGACATTGCCTTCCGACTCGCCCCGCTCACCGACGAGGACGCCCGCCGGCTGGTCCGCTCCATTCGTTCTTGGCCCATCCTGCAAGGTCACCGGGGACAACCCGGCGCCGACGTCGCCGCCTTGGAGGATCTGCTGCTGCGCCTGTCCGCGCTGGCCGTGGACCTCCCCGAAGTGCGGGAACTGGACCTGAACCCCGTCATGGTCGGGGCCCCGGGCGAAGGGGCCGTTGCTGTAGATGCACGGGTGAGGGTGGCGGGGACCACGCCACACCGCAGCCGGGCCTGAGATGGGTGCCTCGACACCCACGGCGGCACCGGGGTGAATCGGTGGCCACGCTCCGCGCGCCCCCTGGGGTGTCAGCCGAACTCTGGCTCGGTGTCAAACGCCTCAATGCGCAAACCACGCTCGGAGTGAACAACCAGCGCCCAGGTCTTGCCCTGCACTTCGAGTCGCTGTGTGGCTTCCTCCCCGCCGGCTGTGGCGGTCACTAGCACAGACGCATCAGGCCAGGCGCGCTCGTCAACCGTCCAGTAGTCGCCTCCCGAGTCGCTGCCGGCCAACTCCTGCGTCACCACCCTTTGGCTGCCATAATGAACCTCCATCAGGGTCGCAGTGGGGCTCTCGTTGCCGACAATGAGTACGAGCTCGCCGCCGGCTTGGGAACAGCCGGCCAAAACGGCCGCCAGGCCTGCCGCCAGTGCGATCGCTTGGCGTGGAACGCGCATCGATGCGGGCACGAGTCGCCGCCGCCTTGGACTTGCTGGTGAAGGCCCAGCCCCGGCTTGTCAGGGGCGCCACGCAACACCGCTCACCCTCCCTTTCCACTGGAACAATGGTTTTATAGCAAACCCATGTCGCCACCAACTCACCGTAGGAGACAGAAGGTCCCCGGACCCGATGTCGCCGTACTACGGAGGTGATAGCCATAGCAGACGAACAGATTCTGACTGCCGTGACCGAGGCCCTGGAAAAGGGCAAGGCCACCGAGCGGAAGTTCACCCAGTCTGTCGACCTGGCCATCACGCTCAAGAACGTGGACATGAACCTGCCCAAGAACCGGATCGATGAGGAAATCATCCTTCCCAAGGGCAGGGGCAAGGACGCGAAAGTGGGCGTGTTTGCAGGCGGCGAGGGTGCGTCTCTGGCCAAGAAGACCGCTGATCTGGTGATCCAGCCCGAGGAATTCGAGGACTTGGTCAAGAACAAGCGGGACTTCAAGAAAAAGGCCAATGAGATGAGTTACTTCCTTGCCGAGGCGCCCCTGATGGCGCAGATCGGTAAGACGCTCGGTATCGTGCTCGGTCCCCGCGGCAAGATGCCCCGCCCGATCCCCCCAGGCGCCGACCCGGCGCCCCAGATCGGCAACCTGCGCAACACGGTTCGCGTGCGCTCCAAGGACAAGCTGTCCTTCCATGCCCTCGCTGGCACGGAAGACATGTCCCCGGAGGACATCGCGGAGAACATCGAGCTGATCCTGCGCCGTGTGGAGCAGAGGCTCGAGCACGGCCGCATGAACGTGGCCGCCGTGTACGTGAAGACCACCATGGGCCCCAGCGTGAGGGCCATCTAGGAGGTTCCAAGCATGGCACACGTTGCACCGTGGAAGAAGGACGAGGTCGCCAAGCTCGCCAAGCTGTTGACGGACAGTTCCGTCGTCGGCATTGCCGAGATCGGTGGCATCCCCGGCCCCCAGATGCAGAAGATGCGCGCCAGCCTGCGCGGCGATGTGCAGGTTGTCGGCGTCAAGAACCGGCTGCTGAAGCTGGCCATCGAGGAGGCGGCCAAGAACCGCCCCGGCATCGAGGGCTTGGAGGAGAAGGTCGACGGCCAGATGGCCATCGTTGCCACGTCCAACAACCCGTTCAAGCTTTACAAGGCCCTACAGGCCGGCGCCACCATGGCGCCCCTGAAGGGCGGACAGGTC
>JBFJVP010000399.1:0-2957 GCA_041624075.1 Thermoplasmatota archaeon
CCAACACACTCGACTGGGGCGACACCATCTGTGCCTTCCGCCCCAACAACGTCCACACCGAGTTCTTCTTCGACGACATGCTGCGCGTCGTACTGGAGGCTGGCAAGAACATCGACATCATCATCCTCCCCAAGACCGAGTCGGCCGACGAGATTCGCTACGTCGATCAACTGCTGACGCACCTGGAGCGCAAGGCCGGCCTGCCCCACGGCAAGATCGGCCTCGAAGTGCTCATCGAGAGCTGCAAGGCCGTCCTCGAAGTGGAAAAGATCGCCACCGCGAGCCCCCGCCTGGAAGCCCTCATCTTCGGCGTGGCCGACTACGCCGCCGATACCGGCGCCGAGTTGCGCCCCGACATCAACACCGACTTCACGTACAGCCGCCAAAAGCTGGTCAACGCCGCCCACGCCAACGGCCTCGACGCCGTCGACTGCGTCACCATCAACTTCCGCGACATGGACCAAGTGCGCACCGACGCCACCATCGGCAAGCGCATGGGCTTCGACGGCAAGTGGTGCATCCACCCCAAGCACGTGGAGATCGTTAACGAAATCTACACGCCCACCGCCGAACAAGTCGCCCGCGCCAAGGACCTCATCGCCCTCTACGACAAGGCAGACAGCGACGACGGCCTCGGCGCCGTCGTGTACGGGGAGGAAATGGTGGACAAGGCCACCATCCGCGTTGAGGAGCGGATCCTCAACGTGGCGAAGAAGGCGGGGCTGGTTCAGTAAGCCAGTCTAGAGTCGGGTGCCACGGGCCACCGCCGAACACGGCCGGCCCAACCTGGCTCCTGATCAGCGGACTTCAACACCCTTCCAAAACGCCACAAAGCCCTCGATCTGCTTCGCCTCCGGCAGGGGCTTGGCGTAGTACCAGGCGGCATCCTTGTTGACTTCTCCGTCGACAACGATGTCGTAGTAGGACGCCTCGCCCTTCCAGCCGCACATGGTCGTGGTGGTGCTGGGGCGCAGGAGGTCCTTGCGGACTGCGGCCGCGGGGAAGTAGTGGTTACCTTCAACGACGACGGTGTCGGCGCTTTCGGCGATGACGGCGCCGTTCCACGTGGCGCGGTGGGGAGCGACGGCTGCGGATTCGGTCGGCGTCTGGGTCGTTGCGGTGCGGGGGCCTTCCATGGGTGCACTTTGGCCTGCTAGTACTTGGATGCGCGTACCCATGTGGGCCTGCATTGGCACTGCGGGGCCGGGCGAGGCCTCTTAGGGCCGAAGGTCCGCCAGACCACCCGGCCGGAGCAGTTCCAGGACTCGGCGCGCCATCGTTTCGTCGTCCCACTCGTCGCCCGACAGGATGATCGTGTCGTCGAGCGCGAGGTAGGGGGCCCCGTCCACTGGCAAGCCGAGGCGTTCCGCCTTGTCGCAGGGGAGGTGGACAACCTCCACGGCGCGGCCGTCGGCCAGGTGGGCTTCGCCCTGGCTGCCAGGCTCGTGCTCGGGCAGGGGCACGCCGGCCAGGCTGGCCACGCTGTGGAGGAGGCGTTCTGCCTGAGCGCAGCGGGTGCAGGGCTCAGGGCAGCCCTCCACCGTGACGAAGCGAATCTGGATCATGGCAGCACCTTCCCCGGTGGGCCGGTGGCTCGAAGCGTGGATTTGGTTTGATGGATGCGTTGCGTGCCGAGCACGGCCCTAGTGGCGTCGGCCCCGCGCAGCCACGGCGAGCGCCGCCAGCGCAAGGATCAGGGGCAGCGGCGTCGGGTTTTCGGCCGATGCAGGATGGCCCGCAAGGTCGGTGATGGTGAACTGGTAGGTGAATCCGTCCGGTTCGTCGGTCGACACCGTTGGCGCGTCGAGACTCTGCGGGCTCGGGTACGTCTGGATCAGGTAGTCGCCGGGTTGCAGGTGGTCCAATTGGAACTCCACGGGTCCAGCGTGGCCGTGCAATTTACCCATCCAGACGAGCCGGACATCTTGCTCGCTGCCGTTGGGGAGGTGGTAGACGCGGGTGTCGAACTCGTAGTGGGGAATGGGCGCGCCATCAGCCACGGGGGTCAGTTGCACCGTTGCACTGGCGCCGGCAACCGTGATGTTGGCCTCGACATGGCCGGGCTCGGCCAAGTTGGGGACCACGATGAGGGGCGCAACGCACGAAGCGCCTGTGGCCCGGTGAAGCACGTGGTACAGGCCTGGCGCGGGCGCCTGGAAGGAGAACTGGCTGTGCGGATCACGGGTCGATACGAAGTAGGTCGTGGTCCCCGCTTTGTGAAGAAACAGCAGGGAAGGATCGGTGTCGAAGGAGGGGTTAACCGACTCAACGTACAGTTCACCCTTATTGTCGGCGCCGTCCAGGCTGGGTACGGAGATGCGCACAGACGTCCCCTGTTGCACCGTGGGCACGTCGCCTGGCCCGCCGGCGGCGGGGTCCAACAGCATGCGAGGCCCACAAGGAATTGGCTCGGGGCTGGCGATGCCGATCTGTCGTGGGCCCGGCATCACGGATTGCAGGACCCCGAAGCCCGCAAGCGGCCTGTGCGGGTCCACGGAGGCAGTAAAGGTCCGGGCGTGTTCCCCATCGGTGCGCACCGCCGAGCGGAAAACGACCTCGCCCTCGGCCTCGGTCCAGCCGGAGAGGAGTAGATTGCCACCCGCGCCAACCACGTCGGCGAGCGTATTGTGGGGTAGGGAACTGCCGGCCCGTCCCCCGGCAGCGGGGCTAGGCTCATCGGGGCCCAGTGTCTGGTTAACCTGTACCCGCAACCGGTCGTCGTCGAAGGACACGAGAACCCGTGCCGAAACCGCCTCTCCCGGCGGCACGCGCACATCGAGTTGCGCGTGGGTTTCGGTGCCGCCGTGTGTCGCCACGACGCGCAGAAGCCCGGCCGAGGGTGCCATCACCGCGAAGCCGTGGAAGCCGTCGTGCTCGTGGATGCTTTGGCTGTGAAACAGACGCTGGCCATCCATGAAGATGTCAAGGCGGACATCCTGGTGCTCTCGGAGAACCAA
>JBFJVP010000400.1:0-2929 GCA_041624075.1 Thermoplasmatota archaeon
CATGCAGCCCCATGTCGCCGTCCGAGCAGGGCCCAGCGGCGTGAGCAACACCGCGTGGGCCGAACGGGTTGGCGGCGAGGGCATCCGCACATGGATCGAAGCGCCTGCGTCCCGTAAAACACAGGGCCGCCCAATCGGCCGGGCGTGCGGCAGCTGCGCGGCAGTGGTCTACGCGCCCTTGAAGTCAGCGACCCGTTTGTCCACGAAGGCCGCGATGCCTTCCTTGGCGTCGCTGCTCTTGAAGAGCAGGCTTTGAAGCTCCCGCTCCATCACGAGCCCCGATTCCAGGGGGACCTCCAAGCCGCTCTGGACGCTGCGCTTGATGTGGCCGACGGCCATGGCAGCCTTGTTGGGGGGGCAGAACTGCCCAGCCCAGTCCAGGACATCGCGGCGGAAGTCAGCCGCGTTGCCATCGAAGACCTGGTTGATGATCCCCAGCTCCATGGCATCCTCGAAGGCCATGTTGTTGCCCGTCACCATCAACTCGATTGCCTTGGCCTTGCCGACCAGGCGGGCCATGCGCTGCGTGCCGCCGGTTCCGGCCAGCACGCCGAGGTTGACCTCCGGGAGCCCCACCTTGCCGGCGTCGCGCCGGGCGATGCGCAGGTCCGCAGCCATGGCGATCTCGAGGCCACCTCCGACGGCGTGGCCGTTGAGGGCTGCGACCACCAGCTTGGGCGTGTGCTCCAGGCGCAGCAGCGTCTCGTTGGCGTGGAGACAGAAACAGTACTTGAACTCGGGAGTGACGGAGTTCAGCATGTCGATCGAGGCGCCGGCGGAGAAGAACTTCTCACCCTTGCCTGTCAGCAGGATGACGTGCACGTTGTCGTCGAACCGGGCCTTCAGGATGGCTTGGTCCAGATCCAGCATCATCTCGTGGGTGTAGGTGTTGGCGGGCGCGTCGTCGAGTTCGATGACGGCGATCCCGTTGTCCGTGACGCCGTAGTTGACGAGGCCGTTTGGTAGGCTCTCCAGTTTGGGCCCGGGCATCACGAGTTCCTGGTTCGACATGAGCCGGGAACAGGGAATCCTCCACTTCAACGCTTGGACACCGGTCGCTGCCTGGCACAGCACCAGGCCCCGGCATGGGTCGACGGGCGCACGCCTGGGCCAGAGCCCCGGTGTGGGGCCGGTGGGCCACACCCGTAGACGAAAATCCCACGCATTGAATTAAGAAGGGCAAGGTGCATGGAACTCGGTCCATGGTGCAATCTACCGACCTCCAGATGGCCGAGGTCCTTACCTCTCTGGGCGACCCCCTTCGGTTGGCGTTGTTGCGTCGGTTGTCCCAGCCACACTCGCTGGCGGAGATTCATGCGCAAGCAGTGCGCCACGAGGGGTTGCCGGCTGGCGACCAGATGTCGCCCGAGCACTTCCACGCGGAATACCTGGAACCGCTCATTGATCTCGGCGTGGTCACTTTCCGGGAGCGCGAAGGCGGAGACCCCGAATACGTCCTGAATCAGCCAACGCTCTATGCGCTGGCCGAGAAGGTCAACGACGTGGGTCGCCTCACCACGCCCAGCCCGCGCAACCTGAACATCCGAGCTCCACCGCTGCCCAAGAATTACCGCGTGACCGGCCCCTGCCTCGTGTTGGTGAAGGGGCTGTGGGAAGGGCGAACGTTTGAGTTGCCCAAGCGCCCAGAGGGGTCGTGGGTGATCGGCCGCAGCAGCCAAGCCGAGGTTTGCCTGGATTACGATCCCTATGTGGGCCCGCGCAATACGGCGATCACTTGGGTCGACGGGGCCTACCGTGTGGAGGATCTGCAAGGTGGCCGGGGCACCAAGTTGAACTTCCAGGAAATGGGGCGGGGTGCCTCGCAGGCGCTTCGCAGTGGCGACGTGGTTGGCGTTGGGCGCAGTCTGCTCATGGCGCGTTTCTAGGCTTCCGGAAGGCCTAACCGCCGCATCCACTGCCCAGATGTGTGCAAGGTGAGCAAGACGTGACCCAGGGGGCTTGGCATGATGTCGGTACCGTGGACCAAGTTCCGGACGGGGGCACACGTGTTGCAATGGCCGGCTCGGAGCCGATTCTCCTCGTGCGGGATGGCGACCGCGTCTATGCATCCGATAGCCTGTGCCCGCACAAGTTCACGTCACTGGAGGGCGGCCACGTCGCGCAGGGGTGCATTACGTGTCCCCTGCACGAGGCGACGTTTAACCTGGAGAGCGGGGAGCCAGGGCCCGACGAGCAGTGGGCGGGGCGCTTACCCGTTTATGAAACGCGCGTGGTGGCGGGGCGCGTTGAGGTTCGAGGCCTGGGCGGGATCTAGATCGAGTTCAGTCTGCCGCCATCAACGGGCAGCACGACGCCCCGGATGAATGCGGCTGCGGGGCTGCACAGAAAGGCGATGGTTTCGCCGAGTTCCTCGGGACGACCCAGTCGGCCTTCAGGCGTTGCCGCGATCCAGCCGGAGCGCACGTCCGCTTCACTCTTTCCGGTTCGATCGGAGACCTGTTGGGCCAGGCCTTCCAGGCGCTCGGTGTCTGTGAACCCGGGCAGGATGCTGTTGATGGTGATGCCGGGGGGCAGTTCCCGGCTTAGGGTCTTGGCCCAACTGGCGACGGCGGCCCGGGTCGTATTTGATACGCCGAGGCCAGGGATGGGTTCCCGGACGCTGGTTGAGAGCACGTTGACGATGCGGCCGTAGCCGGCCTCTTCCATGCCAGGAAGTAGCGCTTGGACGAGGGCATGGCCGCCCAGCATGTGGCGCCCGTAGGCCTTCAGGAACTCTTCTTCCGTGGCGTCTAGCAGGCGACCGCTGGGAGGCCCCCCGGTGTTGTGGACGAGGATGTGGTGGGGCCCCTTGGCTGCGATGTGGGCTTGCACGCGGCGACGCAGGCGTGGCCGATCATCCAGGTCAGCTTCTAGGGCATGTGCGCGGGGTGCGCCGGCCTCTTCCAGCTCGGGCAGCATGGTTTCGAGG